>CAZHOU010000057.1:0-9533 GCA_964534165.1 uncultured Zetaproteobacteria bacterium | reverse complement strand
CTCCTCATACCATGCCGCCACTTTCAGGCTCATTTATGGATTGGAAAATACTATGGGAGGGGCATGGCCGACGTGCCGCAATTGATCGCAGGTGTGGACGAGGCCGGTCGCGGGCCGCTGGCCGGACCCGTGGTGGCGGCGGCGGTGATTCTCTCGCCTTCAGATCCGTTGCGCGGCAATTACCGCGATTCCAAGAAACTCGGGGAGAAAAAACGCCGGCGGCTGTACCATCATATTCGTGCCACTTCTCTCGCCTGTGCCGTAGCCGCCGCCTCGGTGGATGAGATCGATCGCCTGAACATACTGCAGGCCACGCTGCGGGCCATGCAGCGTGCAGTCGAGGCCCTGGATCCGCACCCGCACAAGGTGCTGGTGGATGGGGATCGTCTGCCGATTCTGGAGTTTCCGGCCATCGCAGTCGTGGGCGGCGATGACCGCATTCAGGAGATTGCGGCCGCATCCATCGTCGCCAAGGTGGTACGGGACCGTTTGATGCGCCGACTGCACTTTTATTTTCCCGAATACGGCTTTGACGTGCACAAGGGTTACGCGACCCGGGCTCATCTCAAGGCCCTCGCGTGCTTCGGCGCCTGTGCCTGGCACCGAAGATCCTTCGCGCCCGTGCAACGGGCCTTGGAGAGGAAGGCCTGAGGGTCACATGCTGAGGGCCGAGGGCTGAAAGGCCGTGATCGGTGATTGCATCGCCGTGACTATGCCTTGCAACTGACAGCAACCCATCCCCCGCCAGCGGTGACCCATCACTGATTTTTGGAACCGAGGGCTGTGGGCGGAAGTGGCTCTTCCTTGAAACCACTTACAAAAACCTGGGTGGATGGGTGGCATCCCCGCTTTGAGTCCGTTTTTCGGAATGGAATGAGGGGCATGATGGTTCCATGAGCCGAAATTCCAGCTCGGGAATGGGCCGAAGGAAGAAAGCCGATCGCCGCTCACGTGTTTTGCAGTGGCTCCTTGCTCAGCCAGCAAGTCCGCCGCAACGCAAATGCGTTTATCCGTTCCCGGCAAACTGCCAGCCCGGATTTTTCATGTGATTGTGGATGGAGGACGCGGATTCGGGGTCAGGAGACCCCTCATCCGGTGATTGGTGATCCGTAATTGGTGATTGGAGGAACACCAATCACGATTCACTAGTCACCAATCACCCTCACAAGTGCGGCCTCCAGGCCGCGAATTCGGTCCTCGCCACTCGATCCTCGCCCCTCGGCCCATGGAACTCCATATCCCGGCGCATGGTCATCATGAAAAATACGGGCTAGTTTTCGCTTATGCCGTCCAATCGCCCCGATCGTGACGATCTTTCTGCACATACCCCGATGATGCAGCAATACCTGCGCATCAAGTCCGCATACTCGGACTGTCTGTTGTTTTACCGCATGGGCGATTTCTACGAGATGTTCTTCGACGACGCCGCCGAGGCGGCAAGGATCCTGGACATCGCTCTCACCAAGCGCGGGAAATCCAACGGTGCCGATATCCCGATGGCCGGCGTGCCATGGCACCAGGCCGAAACCTATCTTGCGCGCCTGGTTGCGGCCGGAAAACGGGTTGCGATCTGTGAACAGATGGAGCCGCCGAGCGGTGGCAAGGGGCCGGTGCGGCGCGAGGTGGTTCGGGTTGTAACACCGGGAACGATCACCGAATCCGAGCTTTTGCCCGATGCCGCCTCGGCACCGCTCGTGGCGCTGGCGGGGGATACGCAAAGATGGGGCCTGGCCGCCGTGGACCTTTCCCTGGGTTCTTTTCAGTTGCAAGAGGGGGAAGGGATCGGGAAACTCGAAGAAGCGCTGGCGACGATGGCGCCCTCCGAGTTGCTGCTGCCGTCCGAAGAGAATGCTTTCGATGCCCTCGATGTGTATGCGAGCATCCAGAAACCCGGCGATTGGAGCTTCTCGGCGATTGTCGCCGCCGAGAGGATCCGCGGATTCTTCGGTGTGCGGGAGTTGGAGTCCCTCAATCTCGCCGCCCACCCACGGGCCGCCGCCGCCGTGGGTGCCGTGCTGGTTTACCTGGAACAAACACAGAAGCAAAAGCTCACACATCTGCGCCTTCCCGTTTTCCGGGACATGGAGGAGTGTCTGCGCATCGACGTCCGATCACGTCGCAACCTGGAGCTGAACACCGCCCTCAGCGGGGAGGGTGGAGGCATGATCGAGGTGTTGGATCGGACCCGGACACCGATGGGAGCCCGACTGTTGCGCGAGTGGTTGAACAACCCCCTGTGCGATGCGGATGCGATTGCCCGCAGGCAGGATGCCGTGGAGAGCCTGGTTTCGGATCTCGAGACACTGCAGGAGATTCGCGATCGTCTCGCCACGATCCGCGATTTGGAGCGAATGCTGACCCGCATCGTACTGGACAGGGCCGCTCCCCGGGATTATCTGGCGCTGGCGGTATCCTTGCAGGCCCTGCCGCCGCTGGCGGCGGCGCTTTCCTCGCGCATGGGTCTGTTTGCCGGCATCCGGAAGGCGCTGGGCGGTCTCGACGATCTGGCGGCGGAACTCACCGCGGCCATCCATGAACCGCCGCCGGCGCATATCCGCGAGGGCGGAGTGATCAAGATCGGATTCGACAGCGAGCTGGATCGCCTGCGGGCGCTTGCCCGCGGTGCCGACAACTGGCTTGCGGAATTCGAAGCGCGCGAGCGCGAGCAGACCGGGATCGCCAAGTTGCGTGTCGGGTACAACAAGGTGTTCGGTTATTTCATCGAGATCCCACGTGCAGCGGCCCGGATGGCCCCGTCGCATTATGTGCGCAAGCAAACCCTGGTCGGTGCGGAGCGGTTTATCACCGACGAACTCTACCGTCACGAACAGGAGGTGCTGCAATCCCGGCAGGCGGCGCTCGAACGCGAGTGGCACCTGCTTGCGCGCTTGCGCTCGCAGGTGGGTGACCGAGCGGCGGCCATTCAGGCGGCGGCAACGGCGGTGGCGGAATTGGACGTGCTCGCCTGTTTCGCGAACCTGGTGGTCGAGCGCCGCTACGTCCGCCCCGAGATGCATACGGGCGGGGAGTTGGTCATCGCCGCCGGCCGGCATCCTCAGGTGGAGCTTTGCCTGGAACCCGGTTGTTTCGTCGCCAACGACACGCACATGCACATGCAAGGCCGCCGCTTCATGTTGCTGACCGGTCCGAACATGGGCGGCAAGTCCACATACATGCGCCAGGTGGCCTGGATCGTATGGCTTGCGCATTGCGGCTGTTTCGTGCCGGCCGATTCGGCCCGCATTCCCCTCATGCGGCGCATCTTCACCCGCATCGGGGCTGCGGACGAACTTGCGGCGGGGCGTTCCACCTTCATGGTGGAAATGATGGAGACGGCCCACATCCTGAACCAGCTGCAACCGCGCTCCCTGGTGATCATCGATGAAATCGGACGCGGAACGAGCACCTGGGACGGCCTGGCCATCGCCTGGTCCGTGGCCGAGAAATTGGCAAATAGCCCGGAGGTACTGACCCTTTTTGCCACCCATTACCATGAGTTGACCGCACTTCCCGATGCGCTGGACACCGCCTTCAATGCCTCGGTGACGGTGCGTGAGCATGAGGGGGATGTGGTCTTCCTGCACCGGGTTGTGGAAAACGCCGCCGATCGCTCCTACGGCATCGCCGTGGCCAAGGCGGCCGGGTTGCCGCCGGATGTCGTGGCGCGGGCGCGCGAGCATCTGTTCCGGTTGGAGCACGAGTCCGAAGTGGCGGCGGAATCCGGCAAGCCGCAACTGGGGCTTTTCGCGGAGGCCGAAATGCGGCGTCGGAATGATCAAGCCCTTCTGCTGCACAAGCTGTATGCCAGATTGCAGGCCCTGGATGTGGAACGGATGCGTCCCATCGAGGCCCTGAACGTACTCGACGAACTGGCCGCCCTGGTACGCAGGGAGAGCGAAAACCTCGATGGCCGCTGAACAGGATCCCACTCTCGAACTCAAGGCCCTGCTTGCCGAAATCGGGCGCATGCTGGATCGGGGTGAATCCGGTGGCGCCATGGTGCGGCGTCTGTGCCTGGGCGTGGATGCATTGATCACGGATCTTTGGCGGCGTACGGCCGGGCCCTTGCGTTGGCAAGTGGATCTTTTGGCCGTCGGCGGTTACGGGCGTGGGGAGTTGTGCCCGTACTCGGACTGGGATCTTTGGTTTTTGTGCGAAGAGAAGCGTGACGCGGCCGTGGAGGCGGCCATCGAGCGTTTCGTTTACGCGTTGTGGGACATGAACGCCAAACTCGGCCATGCCGTGCGTTCGCCGGATGAAACGATGACGTATGTCCGCAATGACTGGAATACGGCCACGGCGGCCATGGAGTCGCGACTCTTGTGTGGGAGCGGCGTGCTTTACCGTTCCCTGCAGAAAAAGGTGGATGCCTTTTTCGCTCGACGGCGCAAGGCCTTCGTGCGCGCCAAGCTGGCGGAAATGGAGCGCCGGCATCTTCAAGCAGGCGATACGGCTTTCCTGATGGAGCCGGATATCAAGGAAGGCAAGGGCGGATTGCGGGATGTGCAAACCGTGTTCTGGATGGCCAAGGCATGGTACGGCAGCAAGGACATCGCCGATCTGGTTCGCCGCGGCGCCATTTCCGAGAAGGAATACGAGCATCTTTCGCAGGCCCAGGATTTCCTCTGGCGCTGCCGCGTGGCCCTGCACCTGGAATCGGGCCGCGGCACGAATCGCCTCGGTTTCGAGCAACAGGTGCGCTTGGCCCAGCGTCTCGGGTATGCGGACGAGCCGCACCGGCCGGCGGTGGAAGTGTTCATGAAGGATTATTTCCGTCATGCCGGCCGCATCGCACGGGTCTCGGGTCTGCTGGCGATGCATTTCCAGGAGGAACTGCATCCGCAGTGGCTGGCCCGACGGCGGCACATCGGTGACGGCTTCGTGCTCGAGGGGAAATGGCTCGGCGTCCGTGACGGCCGTATCTTCGAAGAGGATCCCCTGCGCCTTTTACGGATCTTCCACGCAGCGCAAAAAGGGCACCGGCGCCTTGCAAGCAGCGCCTTGCGTCAGGTTCGCGAGCACGTCCTCCTGATCGACGAAAGCTTCCGCACCCATGCCGAGGCTTGTCGGATCTTTCTTGCGATCCTGAAAGAGAAGCGCAATGTGGCGGCGGCCATGAAGGAGATGAACGACACCGGCGTTCTCGGCCGTTTCATTCCGGAGTTCCGTCACGCCGTGGGCTTGGGGCAATTCAACAATTACCATGCCTACACTGTCGATGAACACACCATTCGCGCCATCGCGGAAGCCCGGAACATGCACCATCGCGAAAGAGAGGAACGATTGCCTCTGGCCGTGGATGTGTTCCAACGTCTTCAACGTCCCGAATTGCTCTACCTGGCGCTGCTTTTTCATGATATCGCCAAGGGCCTCGGTGGGGATCATTCCAGACTGGGAGCTGAAATCGCCGAGCGCACTTGCCGGCGTCTGGGACTGGACATGGATGCCACAGCGCTCGTGACCTGGTTGGTGCGGCATCATTTGCTGATGGCTGTGACCTCGCAACGTTCGGATCTTTCGGATCCCCTGGTGATCAAATCCTTTGCCGAACGTGTCGGTGACCCGGTCCGGCTGCGTTATCTGTTGTGCCTGACCGTGGCGGATATCGCCGCCGTGGGACCGAATGTGTGGAACGATTGGAAAGGAACGCTGCTCAAGGAATTGTACGAGAGCACCGAGCGCTTTCTCATGGGCGAAGAAACACTGGGCACCGACCTGCGCGAGCGGGTACTCATCCGCATTGCCAGCGCTCTGGAGGGTGTTGCAGCCACGGAGAAACCGGTTCTGCTGCATGCCTTGGAGAAGCTGCCGTGGCGTGCGGTATTGGATTCGCCCCCGCAGCACCTGTTGCACATCGCCCGCACCATGGTGCGGGCGAAAGACGGTTTCGCCGTCGGTGTGCTCGCAGATCGCGCCCGGGGTGAGAGCCTGGTCATCATTTTGGCCCGGGACCGGCGGCGCCTGTTCGCCGATCTTGCCGCCGCCATCGCCTCCGCGCACATCAACATCCTTGCGGCCCAGGCCTATGCCCTGAAGGATGCGCAGGTGTTGGATGTGTTCCATATCCAGAGTCATGGTGGTCCGCTGCACGAACCCCACGATCTGGAACGCCTGCAACAGCGGATCCGGAAAGCCGTCGTCGAGGGCGCCGTGGCACCGGTGCGTCCGCCGCGGGCGCATGTCCTGATGCGTCAGGTGCCGGTACGAGCGCGTCTACTGCCGCTGGCATCCAGCCGTCAGACGGCCATCGAGGTGACTGCGGCGGACCGGCCGGGTCTGCTGGCCATGCTGGCGGCGGAGATCGACAAGGCCGATTTGAACATTCGTGGCGCCAGCATCAGCACGTTCGGTGAGCGTGCCGTGGATGTGTTCTTCCTCACGCACCGGGACGGAAGCGTTCTGACACCGGAAGAGGTGCGCGGCATTTGCGAGCGCCTGGCGCGCGCCGCCAGGCTGCCACAGGAGGCATGAACATGTTTGAGGCATTGTGGGGGAAGAAGAAAACGGGATTTGTCCTGGCGCTTTCCGGCGGCGGCGGTCGCGGGCTGGCACACATCGGGGTGTTGGAGGTTCTCGAGTCGCGGCACCTGCGTCCGGATGCCATCGTCGGCACGAGCATCGGCGCTCTGTTCGGAGCCATGTACGCGCTGAATCCGGATGCCGGTGCGGTCCGGGAACGTGTGTTGCGGTTTCTCGACTCCGAGACTTTTCAGAATTTCAGTCTTCCGGTGGCTCACGAAGCGGATGTCGATGAGCTTGACCATACATGGTTCTCGCGGTTGACCAACATAGCGCGCCAGAGTGCCCTGTACGTGCGTGCCCTGACCGGAATTGCCGTCGCCGAATCGAGTGTGCTGCGCGAAGTCGCCGGTGTCTTCTGCCAGGCCGGCAGTTTTGATGCCATGAAGATCCCTCTCTATGTGACAGCGGTGCGTTTCCCCGGCGGTGAATGCCACCTCTTTTCCGACGGCGATCTGTGCCGGGTGCTGACCGCGAGCATGGCCGTGCCGGCGGTGTTCGAGCCGGTGGAGATCGAGGGTGAACGCTATGTGGACGGCGGGCTGGCCAGCGAGGTCCCGGCCCTGGAAGCCAAGAGCATCGCCACCGATTCGCAGCTCGTGGTGGCCGTGAATACCGGCGTGCGCCCCGACCCCGAACATGTTCCGTCCAATGTCATCGCCATGCTGGACTGGGCGGCGCAGGTCAAGGCCCTGTATCTGCGCCGTTATGAAAAGGCGCATGCCGACATCCTGATCGAACCGCTGGTCGGCTATACGCAATGGCACGATTTCTCCAATCCCGAGCAGGAGATTCAGCGCGGTCGCGAGGCGGCGCTGGAGAAGATCTCGGAATTGGAGCAACAGCTTGCTTGAGAGCCACTTGCAAAACTCGCGAGCGGCGATCGGCCGCCCCACATCGGCCCCTTTCCGGGCCGGAATTTCGGCCCATGGAACCACCATGCGCCTCATTCCATCCCGAAAATGGACTCAAAGTAGGATGGCCGCTCATCCACCCGGAATTTTGCAAGTGGCGCTTGAGAAAGAAGAGCGTGGAATTGCGCCCGCCGTCTGCGAACGGGGTGGGCAGGGTGAGAGATCGGTGGGAGCCGCATGGCAGAGGTGAGCCGCGGCATCATCCTGGCGGCGGGCGTCGGCGCACGACTGAAGTGGCTGACGCAAAAGCGCCCCAAGGCTCTCGTGCGTATTGGCACAGAGCCGGCCATCGTGCATGTCATCCGTCGGCTGGCCGCCCAAGGCATCCACGACATCGCCGTCAACCTCTATCACCATGCGCGGCAGATCCCCGCGCGTCTTGGCGACGGCAGCCGCTACGGTGTGCGCCTCACCTACAGCCGTGAAGCGGCGCTGCTGGATACCGGCGGTGGTGTCAAACGCGCCTTGTCCCTCCTCTCGGGCGACGGTCTCGTGCTCGTGCACAACGCCGATGTTCTCGCAAACGTGGATATCGGGATGCTTGCACGCCGATGCCCGCAACAGGGGGCCTGCCTGGCCCTCGTCCACAATCCCGCGCATCACCCGCAAGGGGATTTTTCGCTCTGCCGTGGCATGGTGATCCGAGGTGAGGATGAACGTGCCTGGACCTACGCCGGTGTTTCGGTGTGGGATGGATCCATCTTCGAGGACTGGCCGGCCACCTCGTTTCCTTTGCTCGATCCGATGCGTGCCCTGATGGCCCGAGGCCGCCTGGCCGGCGTTCGTCACGAGGGCCTGTGGCTCGATGTGGGAAGACCGCGGGATCTGCTGCGTGCGCGGAGGATATGGGTGCATGCGTGAACGCGTGCTGACTTGGGCCATGGCGGTTGCCATCGTCGGCGGCGGCCTCTCCGGCTACGTGGCCGGTGAGGAAATGCGCTCGGTGGAGTGGATCGGCACGTTGTTTCTCACGATGCTCAAGATGCTGATCGTGCCGCTGGTCGCCGCCAGCGTCGTCACCGGAGTCGCGGCCTTGGGGGATGTACGCGCCCTCGGCCGCCTGGGCGGGTTCTCCGTGGCCTATTACGCTTCCACCACCCTGATCGCCGTCGCCGTCGGCCTCAGCATGGCCAATTTGTGGCATCCGGGCGTGGGGGTGGCGCTTGCCGGCGGAGCGAAACCGCCGCCGGTGCCGCAGGTGGGGATCACCGACCTGATTCTGTCGCTCGTGCATCCCAACATCATCGGAGCCGCCGCGGACATGAAGTTGCTGCCGGTGATCGTGTTCAGTGTCGCCTTTGCTGCTGCACTCTCTACGCTGGGCGCACGCGCCGGCGCCGTCATCGCCTTCTTCGACGGCATCAACGGTGCCATGATGACCATGGTGCACTGGATCATGTATCTGGCACCGATCGGGGTGTTCGCGCTGATTGCGTCCAAGCTGGGGGCCGCCGGCGGCGGGGAGGCTTTCATGGCCCAACTCGCAGGCCTGGCCCGATATGTCTCGGCCGTCATCTCCGGCCTTCTGATTCATGCCTGCTTGTTGTCCGCCTTGTTGGCCATCCTGGCGCGGGAGAAGGTGACGGCCTATCTCAAGCACATCGGCACCGCCCTGATGACCGCTTTTTCCACGGCTTCAAGCAGCGCCACCCTGCCGGTGACCCTGGACGGGGTGGCGGCCGCCGGTGTGAACGAGAAGGTCCGTCGCTTTGTGCTGCCGCTCGGAGCCACCGTCAACATGGACGGCACGGCCCTGTATGAAGCGGTGGCGGCGCTGTTCATTGCCCAGGCCTACGGCATGGATCTGGGTTTCGGGCAGCAGATGATGATCCTGCTGACCGCCACCCTGGCGGCGATCGGCGCCGCCGGCATTCCGGAAGCGGGGCTGGTAACGATGGTCATTGTGCTCGATGCCGTGGGGCTGCCGCTCGAAGGCATCGGCCTGATCCTGGCCGTGGACTGGTTCCTGGACCGCTGCCGGACCACGGTCAATGTCTACGGGGATACGGTGGGAGCCGCCGTCGTCGGCCGCATGCTCGCATCGCGCGTGCATTCACCGGCCGGGGATGGGGGTTCATCGCATGCGTGAGCAACGGGTGC
>CAZHOU010000056.1:0-9538 GCA_964534165.1 uncultured Zetaproteobacteria bacterium | reverse complement strand
AATGGCCACTGGCACCTGAAGCCAGCGCGTCTACCAATTCCGCCACCTCGGCAACGGGGACGTCGGATCCGGATGCCGCCGCCCGGGGCGACGACCGAAATTCACGGTCTTCCGAAGGCCGAGTAATCTTAGGATGGAGTGTGAGAGTGTCAAGAATGAAGCACGGCCACAAGGAGGCCAAATCCGGACGCAGGGACGACCGCAACCGGCGCGCGTCGCGAGTGGATCGAAGGGCTGTGGCGCGGGCCCTGAATTCGACCCGATCCGGCACCGCCACGGCGCGGGAACTGGCGCGTATCCTGCACCTGCAGGGCCCGGAGGATGCGCGCCGCCTGAATCGATGTCTGGCGGCCATGCTGGATGCCGGGGAATTGGAGCAGCAAGGCAAGAGCCTGAGGCTCAGGCGCGAGCGCACCCTGGTCGGGCGCGTCAGCGCGCATCCGGACGGCTACGGCTTCGTCGATGTGTTGGGGCGGGAGAAGGGCCTTTTCGTCACCCCCGAGCATATGCGCGACCTGATGCACGGCGACCTCGTCGAGGTGCGCATCGTCCGCCGCCGTGGCCGCGAGGCCGCGGAAGTGGTGCGCATCGTCGAACAGGCACCGGCCGTGATTACTGGCCAGTTTCTGATCCGTGGAGTTGTCGGCGTGGTGGAACCGAGATCGCTCAAGATGCCGCAGGCGATCCTGGTGCGGGAGAGGGACGCCAAGGGCGCTCACGATGGCGACTGGGTGCGGCTGGAGATCCTGCGCGGCACCAAGCCCCTGCGCGGGCGCGTGATCGAGGTTCTGGGCCACCGCTTCACGGTCACATCCCTGATCGATCTGGTGGTGGCCGAGCAACAGTTGCCTCCGGCTTTTCCGCCTCCGGTGGGCGCGGAAGTGGCCCCCCTGCCCGGGGAGGTGGCCCGGGCCGACAAGAAGGGGCGCATGGATCTGCGGCATCTACCTTTCGTGACCATCGACGGCGAGGATGCGCACGATTTCGACGATGCCATCTGCGTGTTGCCGCGGGGTGAAGGGTTTGAGGCCTGGGTGGCCATCGCCGATGTGGCGCACTACGTGCAGCGGGGGACGGCGCTGGACGAGGAGGCACGCGCGCGTGGCAATTCCTTCTATTTTCCCGACCGCGTCATTCCGATGCTGCCGGAGAAGCTTTCCAACGGCCTTTGCTCGCTCAATCCGCACGTGGATCGTCTGGTCCTGGCCGTGCGCATGCGCTTCGACACCGGCGGCCGCCGGCGCTCGCTGCAGATTCATTCGGCCTTGATCCGCTCCCAGGCACGGCTGACCTATGCGCAGGCGGCGCGTTGGTTTGAGATCCGCGACCGCCAAGCCATCGCCGACGCCGAAGTTCGCGACATGCTTCTGAACGCCGCGGGCTTGTACCGCATGCTGGCACGAGGCCGAAGAAGGCGCGGGGCCCTGGATCTCGACCTGCCGGAGGTCAAGGCCGTGATCGAGGGCGATCGCGTGGTCGATCTTAAGGCCCGGGAGCGCAACATCGCGCACCTGCTGATCGAGGAGATGATGCTCGCCGCCAACACCGGCGTGGCTGAATACATGGAATCCAGGGGTTGTGCCCTGCTCTACCGAGTACATGCGCCGCCCGAGCGGGAGGCGATCGAAGCCCTGAACGAATATCTGGCGCCGCTCGGGTTGCGCATCCCACTGCACCCGAGCCGCCCCGTCAAACCGCTGGACGTGCAAAGCGTGCTGGCGCGGGCCGAGGGCAAGCCCTTCGAACACGTGTTGCACCGCCTGATTCTGCGCTCCATGCAACAGGCCAAATACACGCCGGTGAACGAAGGTCACTTCGGTCTCGCCTACAAGCGCTACTGCCACTTCACCAGCCCCATCCGACGCTACGCCGACCTGACCGTGCACCGCCGTCTCAAGGCCCTGCTGGAGAAGAAGGATCCGGATGCGGCCCAACCGGCTGCGGAACTGGCCCGGATCGGCGAGCATGTTTCGGAGCAGGAGCGCAAGCAGCAGCGCTCGGAATGGGATACGCAGGCCATGCTGGCGGCCCTCTACCACAAGAAGGACATCGGGGCCGAGATGGCGGCCCTGGTTTCGGGTGTGAGCCGGCAACGGATCTTCTTCGAACTCGAGCCGACCACGGCCGAGGCCTCGATGCCGGTGGATGAACTGGGTGGGGCATTCTGGCTGGACGACAAGAACCATCGCCTGGTGGCGCGTCGCGGCGGCCGCACCTACGCCCTGGGCGACCGCATCCGGGTGAGGATCGACGCCACCGATCCGGTGCGTGGTCTGATTCGGGTCAGCCTGCCGGAAAATCCTTGATCGTGACCGGCTCCGCTTTCACTTACGCCAGAAGTCTGGGGCCAGCAACACGAACAGGGTGAAGATCTCCAGGCGGCCCAAGATCATGCCGAAGGCCAACAGCCCCTTGGCGGCATCGGGGAGGCCGGCGTAGTTGGCGGCCGGCCCCACGTGCCCGAAGCCGGGACCGACGTTGCCCATGCACGCGGCCGTGGCCGAAAGCGCATCGAGAGCGTCCACGCCGGTGAGCATGACCAGGAAGGAGATGAAGCCGTAACAGACGAGGTAGAGGGTGAAGAAGCCCCACAGAGCCTCGGCGGCGCTGGCCGGCAATATCTGCCCGCCCAGCTTCACCGGAATGACGCCGTGAGGTCGGATCAGCCTGCGGATCTCGCGCAGGCCCTGGCGGAAGAGAAGCAGCGCCCGGATGACCTTCATACCCCCGGCCGTGGACCCGGCGCAGCCGCCGATGAACATGGCCGCAAACAGCACCAGCATCGTGGCCGCGGGCCACTGACCGTAGTCCACGACGGTGAAACCGGTGGTCGTGATGATGGAGATGGCCGTGAAAAGGACGCCGTTCACGCTCTGGCCGAAGGCGAGCTTCAGGGAGGCGAGGAGCAGGACCACGATCAGAATCCAGACGACGTAGGCGCGCAACTCCGAATCCGTGGTGTAGGCGTTGAGCGAGCCCCCCTTTTTCAGGACCAGGAAATGCAACGCGAAGTTGATGCCTGAGATGAACATGAAAGCGGTTACCAGTGTGCGGATCAGGGGGGAGGGATAGAAGCCGAAGCTGGCGTCGTGAGTGGAGAAACCGCCCGTGGAAACCGTGCACATGGCATGATTGACGGCATCGAAGGCGCCCATGCCCGCCAGCCACAACGACAGGGCCATGACGGCCGTCAGTCCGAGGTAGATGAACCACAGCACCTTGCCCGTCTGGGTCATACGCGAGGTGAGCTTGTCCTTGGTCATGCCCGGCATTTCGGCGCGGTAGAGCTGCATGCCACCGACGCCAAGGAAGGGCAGGATGGCGATGGCCAGAACGATGATACCCATGCCTCCGAACCATTGTTGCATCGAGCGCCAGAAAAGGATCGAGGGCGGCATGCCGTCCAGTCCGCTCAGGATGGTGGCGCCGGTGGTGGTCAGGCCGGAAACGGATTCGAACAGGCCGTCCATGAGCGTGCGACAGGCGCCTGTGGACCAGAACGGGATGGCGCCGAGGATGGACAGCAGGCTCCAGGCCAGGGCGACGATGAGAAAGCCGTCACGGTGACTCAAGTGCACGGGCTTGATACCGGCGCGCATCATGGTCAGGCCGAGTGCGGCCACCAACAGGCCGGCCACCGAGAAGTGCAGGATATGGCCGGTTTCGTAATGGATGGCAATCACGGTCGGCAGCATCATGCCGCCTCCATAGAGGCCGGTGATCACCCCCAACGTCCATAAAACCCCTCGAGGATGCACGGGCTAGTCCGGATTTCTCATGAGATCGCGGATGGATGGCGCAGAAATCGGTGATTGGTGATTTGTGATTGGTAATCGGGAAATCCACCAATCACCAATTTCCAATCACCATTCACCTCGGCCCTCAGTCCTTGCTTGCCGGTCCGCGCAGACAAGCCAGGCGCCGCGAAATACAAGGTGTCAATCTTCAAAAGCACATCCACTCCGATGCAACCCCTTCATGCTTTTCGATCATTCAAATCCCGGCGCATGTTCACATGAAAAGTCCGGGCTAAAAGAATTCCAAATGCACTTCGAACAGCTTCTCGACCGCCCGCAGCGAGTTGACGGTGGTGACGATCATGACATGGTCGTGCGGGATGATGCGGGTGTCGCCGTTGGGGATGATGACTTCATCCCCGCGTACGATGGCGCCGACGACCGTATCCGGCGGGAATTTGATCCTGCGCAGGGGCTTGTTCAGGATGTCGGAGGTTTCCAGGGCCTCGACGTCGATGACCTCGAGCGAGCCGTCCCCCAGGGTCGACATGCCCAGGATGCGGCCACGACGGACATGGCGCAGGATGTAGGCGGCGGTCGTCAGGCGCGGGGAGATGGTGACATCGAGACCGATCTGACGCATCAGATCCGAATACACGCCCCGGTTCACAAGCGTGATGATGTGCGGCACCTGGTATTTCTTGGCCACCAGGCTGCTCAAGATGTTGACCTCGTCGTCGTTGGTGACGGCCAGGAAATGATCCATGTCGCCGATGGATTCTTCCTCCAGCAGATCACGATCCAAGGCGTCGCCGTGTATGACGATCGTTTTTCCGAGCCTCTCGGCCAGCCATTCCGCCCGCGCTTCATCGTATTCGATCAGTTTCGGTGCCAGGCCCATCTGCTCGAGTTCCTCCGCGACGATATAGCCGATATGGCCACCGCCGATGATCATCACGTGCTTGTGACTTTCCTCCTGTTTCAGGCCGGCGATCTCCAGAAACGCGGAAACATGGCGACTGGCCATGGCGGCATAGATCATGTCGCCGGCCAGGAGCACGGTGTCCCCCTTCGGGGTCTGCCATTTCTGATTGTGCTCGTGGGCCACGATGTAGAGGGGAAGGCCCTTCGTCACTTCGCCTGAGTCCATCAGAGACATGCCGGCCAGTTCGCTCTTTGGCGGGATTCTCAGGCCCACCAGCGAGACGCGCCCGCCGGCGAATTCCTGCACATCGGCGGCGGAGGAAGCCTGAAAACGTTTGATGATCGCCTTGGCGGCCTCGCGTTCCGGGGAGATCACGAGATCGATCGGCAGGTCGTCGCGCCCGAAAAGGGCCTTGCAATTCACGTACTCCGCCTCCCGAAGGCGCGCCATCTTGGTGGGAACCTTGAACAGGGAATGGGCCACCTGGCAGGCCAGCATATTGACCTCATCGTTGGTGGTGGCGGCGATCAGAAGGTCGGCGTCGGCGGCGCCCGCCCGTTCCAGCACGCTGGGCAGCGAGGCGCTGCCGTGCACGGTTTTGACATCCATGGAATCCGACACTCGTTGCAGGAGACGGGCGTCGGTGTCCACGACCACGACGTTGGAGCCCTCCATGGCCAGGCGGCGGGCGATGTTGAAGCCGACCTCCCCGGCACCGAGGATGAGTATATTCATCTCCTCTTCTCCTTCTCCCGCAGCTTCGCCAGGTTGAACTGCTTGATCTTGCGGTGCAGCTGGCTGCGCTCCATGCCGATGTCTTCGGCCGTGCGGCTTACGTTCCAGTCGTGCTTGTTCAGGTGGAACAGCAGATAACTGCGTTCGAAGGCCTCGCGGGCAGAATGAAAGCTGTTCGCGAGTCCGGCAGTATGCCAGGTCTGATCCAGCGGCGGCATGTCGGCGGCAGCGATGATTTCTCCCTGCTTGAGGATGTGGCAGCGCTCGATGTAGTTGCGCAACTCACGCACGTTGCCCGCCCATGGATAGGACTGCATGCGGATCATCGCATCGGCGGCGAAACGCACGGGTTCACCTCCGAGGCTGGATGCCTGTTCCGCCGCCAGTGCCTCGGCCAGGACGGGGATGTCCTCGATGCGCTCACGCAGCGGTGGCATGCGGATGCTGACCACATTCAGGCGATAGTAGAAATCCTCGCGCAACAAGCCCTCGCGCAGGGCCTGCTCGGGATCCCGGCAACTGGCGGCAATCAGGCGCACATCCACGCGCAATGGATTGCCCCCGAGACGCCTCAGTGTTCGTTCCTGAAGTACTTTCAGGATTCGGGCCTGAATCGAGGGGTCGAGATCGGTCACCTCCTCGAGGAACAGCGTGCCGCCGTTGGCCTTCTCCACGTATCCCAGATGGGTGTGGATGGCGCCGGGGAAAGCGCCTTTCTCATGGCCGAAGAGTTCCGATTCGATGCGCGAGTCCGGGATGCCTGCGAGATTGACGGCCACGAAAGGACCGTCCGCGCGGCTCGAATGGCGATGCAGGAGTTCCGCCGCCACGGCCTTGCCGGTGCCGTGTTCGCCCAGGATCAGAACCGGGGCGGAGCTTTCAGCCGCTTTCTTGATCAGCTCACGGACGGTGGCAATAGCTTGACTTTCACCGATCAGCTCCTTGCGCAGGTTGCTGTGTACATGTTGCTTCAGCTCGCTGTTCTCCCGCGCCAACTGGCGTTTTTCGAGGGCATTGCGGATCAGGATCAGTAACTTGTCCGAGGACAGCGGCTTTTCGACGAAATCGAAGGCACCCTGGCGGGTGGCGCGCACGGCGGTGTCGATCGTGGCGTGGCCGGACATCATGATCACCGGTAGATCGTCGTCCATCGTTTTCAGTCGCGCCAGGGTCTCCAGGCCGTCGATGCCGGGCATCCAGATATCCAGCAGCACACAGTCGACCGGCTCCTTGCGGAATCGGGCCACCGCCTCCTCACCCGAGGCAGCGCAGGAAACACGGTAGTCCTCGTCCTCGAACAAGCCTCTCAAGGAATCGCGGATGGCTTTTTCGTCATCCACAATCATGATGCGTGCGCTCATGCGGCCTCCTCCTTGCGTGCAAACACCGGCAGGCTCAAGCAGAAATGCGTCGGGCTCGCCGCCGATTCGAGCGTGAGTTTCCCCTCGTGTTCCTCGGCGATGCGACGGGCGATGGCGAGCCCCAGTCCCGAGCCATCGGCCTTGGTCGAGAAATAGGGTTCGAAGATCTGATCGACGGCCTCCGCCGGCACGCCCTCGCCGGTATCCACGACGTGGAATTGCACCGCCTCCGCCCCCACCGTGGCATAGAGGCGTACCTTGCCGTCTTCCCGCGTTGCTGCAAGGGCATTGTCAAGCAGGTTGATCAACACCTGCCGCACCTGATCGGCATCGCAGTGACAGTCGGCGGCCGTTTCCGGTTCCTCGACGCTGACGCGGGTATAAGGCGTGTAGAGTTCGCTCATCTCCCGCAACAGATCACGGACATCGACCCGACTCAGGCGTGGTTGCGGCAGTCGCGCCAGCGTGGAGAAATCGCCGATCAGGCGCTGCAACCTTTCCACTTGGGCGATGATCGTATGCGTGCAGGCATCAAACACATCTTTGTGTTCCACGCGTCCGGAGAAGCGGCGTTGCAAGCGTTCGGCCGCCAACTTGATGGGTGTGAGTGGATTCTTGATTTCATGCGCCAGCCGCCGGGCGACCTCCGCCCAGGCCTTGCTCCGCTGGGCTTCGGCCAGGCTGCTGACATCGTCGATGACCACGAGGTATCCGGAGAGGCCGGCGCTGCCGGCCGCCTGCAGCCGCACCCCCCGCGCCAGCAGGTGCAGGTTCCTCTTGCCGATGGCGATGTCGAGTTCTCGTTGCAGATGTTCCTGTTTCTGGTGTCGCAGTTCGTCGAAGAATTGACCGATGATGCGCAGACGGCCGCTCCCCAGTCGCACAACCTCCCGGCCCGGAGTCCAGCTGGCTGGTAGATGCAGCAGCTTGCGCAGTGATTCGTTGAGCAGGCGAATTCGGCCCTCGGCGTCGGTGAGCAACACGCCCGTCTGCAGGTTGGCGAGCAGGGTCTCCAGGATATGCCGGCGCTGGTGGCTGTTGTCCAGGGCCTGCTTGAGCTCTTCCTGGGCCTTGCGCAGGGCCTGCACGTTCTCGCGCAGGCGCTCGGTCATGCGGTTGAAGGAGACGACCAGGGATCCGAGTTCATCGCTCGTGGTCTTCGCCACAGAGACATTCAGGTCCCCTTCGGCCACCCGGTGCAACGCCTGCGCCAGGCGGCCGATGGGGGCGGTCAGGCGGCGGGCGAAGATCACAGCCACGCCGCCAGCGACCGATACGACCAGCAGGGTGACGATCAGCATGACATGCGTGAACAGCCCCCGGATGGCCTGACGGTTGCGCTCGAGTTCACGGTAGGTCTTGTAATCCGATTCCACGGAGCGGGCACTCTGCACGACACCGGACGGGAGTTTGATCTCCGCTCGCAGCAGCCCGGCTACGCCCTGATCCCCTTGCAGGGGTGCGTAGCCCACGACGACCTCGCGGCCGTTCGCCCCCGCCAGACTGGTCATCACGGTGCCGAGCGTGAGCGCAAGTTTGGCATTGGCGTCCAGCGGTTCGGCTTCCAGGGCACTCAAACCGCTCTTCTGCACTCCGGCCAACAGGCGCTCGTTGGCGTCGAACAGTTGCAGTCGTTGCCAACCCTCCTTGGCCTGGATTTCGGCCAGCCGCGAACTGAGGGCGGCGTAGTTGACCGGTTCATCGAGGGCGGTGAGCAACGCCGGATCGCTGACATAGTTCATGAGCCCCTGTTTCAACTCTCCTTCCACGCGGCTGTAGAAGCCGCGCGCGAGATTAAGGGCACGATCCAGCAAGGTGTCGACGCGGACGTCGAACCAGACGTTCAGGCCGCGCTCCACCATCTGGTTGGCTGCCACCTGCAACACCATCGACGGCACCAGAAGCATGCCCACCAAAGCCATCACCAACTTGGCCCGCAGTCGGGATCCGGGTCGAGGCTCGCCACGTTCGCGAATCAACTTGATGCCGTATTGCAGGGACAGGGCCGCCAGACTCAACATGAGCACGATGTTCAGCCACGCCACCACCGCTCCGAGCCCACCGCGTCCATGCGGCCAGAACATGATCGCTCCGACCAGCAACAGGGCCGAGAGGCAGAACGGCAACAAGCGCATCAGCTTCATGGCAGCACGAAGTCCGTGGCCGCTTTGCTGCGGTTCGATCCCAGCCAGGTGGAGAGCCAGCTGCGGCGGCCGCTGCCCTCGTTCTCGTCCACCGCCACCTCCAGGTGATAGAGGTGGTTGTTTTCAAGCAGACTGCGGTCGACGACCGGGAAGCGCTCCAGGCGCGTCAGGAAGCGAAGCGCTTCATCCATGTCGAACACCCGCCGCGAAATGCCGGTGGTCAGATCGATCAGTTGCCAACTCCTGGAAACCAGGTCCGGAACCACCCGGCGGTTGATCTCAATACTGGCCACGGTCCGGTTCAGCCAGTAAACCCGGACGGCCTCCACATCGATGTCCCAATGCACGTTGACGTCCGTACCTTCCCGCAGCAGGGCCGCGATCCGCTTCTGCCCGTGCATCATGGCGGCACTTAAGGAGATCACCTTCTCCCCCACCTCGACCGAGAGATCGATGTCGGGATTGGCCGCGGCCTCCACATCGATGCAGAGACCCAGAGCAACAACGCACAGCAGGGAGAGCGACAGGCGCAAGAGGGAGTCCATGGGCATGGAGTGTAGCAGCAGCAGCCGGCTTGCAAAGAATCACGGATCGCCAAGCTTTTCTTTTCCACCGTCTCCGATACTCTCCCTTGCG
>CAZHOU010000055.1:0-9657 GCA_964534165.1 uncultured Zetaproteobacteria bacterium | reverse complement strand
CGTTCACCCAACCACCGGAACCGGGGCAGCTCAATGTTGCCGGCGTGCATATCGACACCTCGACCAGTGAGAGGCTTGAGGCCTGGAAATTGGTGTTGACCGAGGATTTCCCCAGGCATCCATTCCTTGGCGTCGGCGTCACGGGCGGCCGCTTTCTGGACGCGCAGTATCCGCGCGTCCTGCTCGAGTCCGGCATCATCGGCTTGATGTTGTTCATCTGGCTGCTGCGCCGCATTTGGGCGCTGTTGCGTATATGCTATTGCCGTCTCAAGGATTCCAGGATCAGGGGCGCGGCCCTGGGGACGTTGTGCGGTTACGGCGGCCTCTTGTTTCATGCCATCGGCTCCAATACATTCATCATCGTGCGCATTATGGAGCCCTTCATGATCATGATTGGCCTGTTACTTGCCGCCCTCTTGATCCAGAGAGAGCGGGAAGGCGACACGACGCCGTTGTTTGGGATGGGTTAGCGGCATGGGGTGCGATCGCCTTCTCCGATGCTGCCTCTTCCTATTCTTGCCGCTGTTGTTCGCCTGCAGCATGCAGGCGGCTGCAGCCGCCACGGTCGTGATCCTCGACGCACGTCTTTGGTCGGCGCCGGACCACACCCGCCTTGTCTTCGATCTGAGCGCCCCCATCCGCTACCACGTTTTCCGCCTGTCGGCTCCGGAACGGATCGTGCTGGACATCCAGCATGCCAGCCTCCGTACCCGCCTGGATCGACTTGCCCGCCGCAGCCCGGTCCTGGCCGCGATCCGGCATGGAAGGCGCGGCCGCATGTTGCGTCTGGTGCTGGACGTGCGCGAGCGCGTACGACCGCGCACCTTTCTTCTCAAGCCCATGTACGGCAAGCCCTATCGACTGGTCGTCGATCTTCTGCGCAGGGGCGGGAAGACGCGTGCCGCCGTCACCGCGTCCCAGATACGCGCCGTACGCAAGATCACCGTGGCCGTGGATCCTGGCCACGGCGGCGAGGATCCTGGGGCCATCGGTCCGCACGGGGTCAAGGAGAAAGACATCACCCTGGCCGTCGCCAGGCGCTTGGCTGCGGCCATCAACGCCACGCCGGGGATGCGTGCCGTGTTGACACGCAAGGGGGATTACTACGTACCGTTGCGCCGCCGCGTGCTGTTGGCCAGGCGGGCCAGGGCGGACCTCCTGATCAGCATCCATGCCGATGCGGTCAAGCAGCGCGGGGTCGCCGGCGCCAGCGTGTACACATTGTCCGAGCGCGGGGCCTCGGACCGGATTGCGGCCATGTTGGCCCGGAAGGAAAATGCCGCCGACCTGATCGGCGCCGCCGCCCCGGGGGAGGTGCAGGATCCATTGGTGAGCCGCATCCTCGCCGATCTGGTCAAGCGCGATAGCCTGAACAGCGCCCAGATGCTGGCCGAAGAGGTACTTAAGAAGGTGAGGCGGATCGGTCCGATCAAATACCACGCTCCCAAGCACGCGCGTTTCGTGGTTTTGGGGGCACCGGAGATTCCGAGCGTGTTGGTGGAGATGGACTACATTTCGAATCCCAGGCGCGAGCGTTTGTTGCGAAGCCGCCGTTACCAGCGGCGCCTGGCCAGGGCCCTTCTCGCGGCCAGTGAATCGTTCCTGCAAAAGCAGGGACGCCTTCCGTCTTCCGTGCGCGCCCGTCGCAGCGCCTCCAGCCGCAACCGGGTACATTCACGGTTGTACGCAGGTCCGGCGGCGCAAGCCTCACCGCATACGAGGACGATCGTACCGAAGCGGCTGGACTGAGCGTTGCAGATCTATCTCCGATTGCTGCATTTTCTCCGCCCTTATCGGATGCGGGTCGGTGTCGCCATGATCTGCATGGTGCTTCTCGGTGCCTGCACCGCGACCCTCGCATGGGCCCTGAAGCCGGCCTTGGACGAGGCGTTATCGGGCAAGAACCTGTATCTGATCTACCTGATCCCGCTCCTTGTGATCGTGCTCTATATCATCAAGGGTGCGGCCTACTACGGTCAGGCCTATCTGATGGGCTATGTGGGTCAGCGTGTCATCTACGATCTGCGCAACACGCTTTATGACGTCCTCACCCGCCAGTCCCTGAACTTCTTTTCGCATCGCAAGACCGGCGAGCTTTTGGCGCGCATCAGTTACGACGCCACCCTGGTGCAGGCGGCCGTCAGCACCTCGATCACGGCCCTGATGCGGGATGCGATCAGTATCGTCTTTTTGCTCGGGGTCGTCTTCTATCAGGACTTTCTCCTCGCCCTGGTTGCCATGCTGGTGTTTCCGCTGGTCGTCTATCCCGTGGCCCGCTTCGGACGCAAGATGCGGCGCGCGAGCACGGAAGGGCAGATCTCGATGGGCAAGATGAGCAGCCTCGTGGAGGAAACCGTGAGCGGGATCCGCGTCGTCAAGGCCTTCGGTATGGAGGATTACGAGCGTCGCCGCTTTCGCGACATCACGCGCGAGTTTCTTCGCCATCAATTGCGGCTTTTTCGCGTTCACGCTCTGTCTTTTCCGATCATGGAATTGCTGGCGGGTTTCGGCATCGCCGGGGTTCTGCTCTATGGCGGTCTGCGCGTGGCCGCCGGCCAGACCACGGCAGGAACACTGGTGTCCTTCCTGGCGGCGCTGATCATGTTGTACGAGCCGGTCAAGCGGCTGAGCCGGGCCAACAACGAGATCCAGCAGGGGGTGGCCGCGGCGGAACGGGTCTTCGACATCCTCGATGAGCCCGTTTCGGTCCAGGATGCCCCCGGCGCCCTTGAGCTTCGCGGCTTCTGCGATTGCATCCGCTTCGAGCATGTGGCCCTGCAATATCCGGGGATGGCGAACCGTGTCCTTACGGATGTTTGTTTCCATGTCGAGGCCGGCGAAGTGGTGGCTCTGGTGGGACACAGCGGTGCCGGCAAGAGTTCGCTGGTCAATCTTCTGCCGCGTTTCATCGATGTCACGGAAGGAGCGGTACGCATCGACGGCTTCGATGTGCGCAAATTGACGCAGGCCTCACTGCGGGCACAGATGGCCATGGTGGCGCAGGAGGTGATCCTGTTCAACGACACCGTGTTCAACAACATTGCCTACGGGCAAGCGCACACGAAACGGGAGCGTGTCATCGAGGTGGCCAGGGCCGCCAATGCGCATGAATTCATCCGCAAGTTGCCGCAGGGTTACGATACCCTGATCGGTGAACGCGGCGTCATTCTCTCCGGCGGCCAGCGCCAGCGCCTGTCCCTGGCGCGGGCACTGCTCAAGGATGCTCCGATCCTGATTCTGGATGAGGCGACAAGCAGTCTTGATACGGAATCCGAGCGTCTGGTGCAACAGGCCATCGATCGCCTGATGCGAGGCCGGACGGTGATCGTCATCGCACATCGGCTGTCCACGATTCGCAACGCCGATCGAATCGTCGTGCTGGATCACGGGCGTGTGGCGCAGATGGGTACGCATGAAGAGTTGTTGCATCAAGGTGGGCTCTATGCCGAGCTGTATCGGCTGCAATTCGAACGCGATGTGGAGGCGGCCGCCGCGGCGCCGCGAGCGGTTGTCGGGGGTCTTCAACTGACAAACAAGCTGTGATGGATCGCTTTCTGCGCTTGCTTGTACCCCGGCTCATCCGCATCGCATACCTCGTCCTGGCGGCCAGCATTCGCTGGCAATGGCAAGGTACCCCGTATTCCAACGCCCGACCGGAACGCTGCATCTACGCCTTCTGGCATGCGCGCATGCTGCTCATGCCTTATCCCTTCCGCTCCACCCTGCACGGCCTGAGACACAGGCATCGCCGCTTCCACGGCTACATGCTCATCTCGGAACATCGCGACGGCGGTTTTATCGCCGACACCATGCATCTGCTCGGTATTCGCACCGTTCGCGGTTCCAGCACACGCGGAGGTGCCAGGGCCATGTTGCGCATGATTCGCGCTGTCAGGGAGGAAGCCTGTAATCTTGGCATCACGCCGGATGGCCCGAAGGGCCCGCGCGAGAAGGTGAAAAAGGGCAGCGTGCAACTGGCCATGAAAACCGGTCTGCCCATCGTGCCCGTCTGCTACGCCGCCAGCCGCTGCTGGCGCCTGGGATCATGGGATCGCTTCTATGTTCCCAAGCCCTTCTCCCGGGGCGTTTTCGTTTTCGGTGAGCCCATCAGGATCCGGGAAGGCGAGGAGATGGCCCGGGCCCTGGCCCGGGTGCAGGCTGGAATGGACGCAACCCAACGGTTGGCGGACACGTTTTTCACGTAGTCCGAACCGGAAAAGCGGGGAAAGTTTCTCTTTTTCCAGGCTCCATCCGGAAGAAAGTAAACTGTCCCCGCTTTTCCCTCAGCGGATCACAAGCAGCAGCGACACGTCTCCGCGCTGCACGTTCAGGACCAGCACATCCGGATTCGCACGTGCGGCCTCGGCCAGTTCCTGTGGCGTACGAACACGCTTGCGATTGACCATGGTGATGATATCGCCCTTGCGCAGGCCCGCACGCCAGGCCGGGCTTCCCTGCTGCACCGACTGCACGCCGACCCCTTCGATGCTGCGGAACAGCGGCAGACCCCGACGCACCGCAACGAAGACGGCGCCGGCCAGCCTGGGATCGATCTCTCCGGCCTTGATCGCGGCTTTGGCGCGCGATCCCAGTGTGGCCGAAAGCGTCAACCGGCTGCCGTCCCGGATGATGTCCAGCGTTACCTTACTGCCCGGCGGTGTGAGGCCGACACGGTTGCGCAGATCGGCGGCATTCTTCACTGGCTTGTGATTGAGCGAGACGATGATATCTCCGGCCCTGAGGCCGGCCCGATCCGCCGGCGATCCCGGTTCCACCCGGGCCACGATCGCCCCGCGGCTGGCATGGATACCCATGGCCTTGGCCACATCCGGGGCCATGTTCTGGATGCTGACGCCGAGAAAGCCGCGCTCGACCTTGCCGCGCTTGATAATCTGTTCCATGACGGCACGCGCCATGTTGATCGGGATGGCGAAGCCGATGCCGACATTGCCTCCCGAGGGCGCCACGATGGCCGTGTTGATCCCGATCAGTTCACCCTTCAGGTTGACGAGTGCGCCCCCTGAGTTGCCAGGATTGATCGAGGCATCGGTCTGGATGAAGTCCTCGTAACCCTCGATTCCCAGACCACTGCGGCCGAGAGCGCTGATGATTCCGGAGGTGACGGTTTGTCCGAGGCCGAACGGATTGCCGACGGCAACGACAAAATCCCCGACCTTGAGTTCATCCGAGTTTCCCAGTGGCAGGGCGGTTAATTGCTTGGCGGGGATTTGCAGCACGGCGATATCCGTATCCGGATCCGTACCCAGGATCCTGGCCTTGAACTTGCGTCCGTCCTTCAAGGCCACGATGACCTTGTCGGCATTCTTGACAACGTGGTAATTGGTGAGCACGTAGCCCTTGACAGCATCCACGATCACCCCGGAGCCCGCGGCCCGGAATTCACGCTCCACCGGAATATCGGGGAGATTGAAGAAGCGTCGAAAGAAAGGATCGTTGAACAGCGGATTGGTTTGCATGGCCACATGGCCATGTACGGCGATGTTGACGACCGCCGGTGTCACTTTCTCGAGCAGTGGAGCCAGGGTGGGAACGACGCCCGTCCCGGTTGTGCCCACGGGGGGCAGATGCGCCCAGGCCGGGGCCGACAGCAACAGGCCCCATGCCAGGATCGTCGATCGCAAAAGGCGGGTACGGTTCATGATCTCAACTCCTGAAATTGGATACGTTTTCAAGCCTAGACGGCAAAGTCCGTATTGCAAGCCGGGCCTGAATGTCGGGCCGCGACCTCAAGCCAAGCGCCTTCGAGCAGGCCCGCGTCCACGACGGTCAACTGCTCGTAGTGCCAGAAATCCAGAATGGCCTCGAGGATGGCCAGGCCGGCCACGATCAAATCGGCCCGACCCGGCTCGATGGTAGGCAGGGATTCCCGTTCAGCATGAGTGAGGGCCAGCAGGCGGTTGCGCAGAACGAGGAATTCATCCCTGCGGATGACATGGTTGTCGATGCGGTCGGGATCATAGGGAAAAAGATCCATCTGTACGGCGGCCAGGGTGGTGACGGTGCCGGCCGTGCCCACGAGATGCGAGGGGATATGGCCATCGCACCAGCCACCGTTCACCGCCTTCAGGTGCTCGCGGCTGCACCGCAACATGGATTCGTAATCCCGCAAGTTCGGTGGATCGCTCCTGAGGTGGCTCTCCACCAGGCGTACCACCCCCAGTTTGCGGCTTACGGCATCTTTCATGCGGCCTCCCCCGGCGCGGATGAACTCGGTGCTGCCGCCGCCGATATCGAAGAGCAGCATGTCCTGCCGCACCTGCGGTTTCAGCACGGCACTGGCACCGGCCAGGGTCAACGCTGCCTCCACCCGGCCATCGACGATGCGGATTCGGAGGCCCGTTTCCCGGGTTACCCGGCGGCAGAACTGCGGGCCGTTGGCGGCCTCGCGGACGGCGGCCGTGGCCACAAGCTGGATGTTTTCAGGCAGGACACGGTGGCGTTCGAGGATGGTGGAAAATTCCTTCAAGGCATGGATCGCGCGCACCATGGCCGACTGCGTCAGGGAACCGCGACGTTCAAGCCCCTCGCCGAGACGGACAATGCGGTGGGTGTAGAAGAGTCGTCGCCACGGGGGACGCCGGTTGCAGGGCTCGGCGATCAACAGCCGCAGTGTGTTGGAACCGATGTCGATGGCTGCGTAGGGAGCATTCACTTCCAATTCACGTCCAATCGCGCCGACCCACCGCGGTGCAGGCCGGGATGGGAGGCGAAGTTCGGTGATGGATGAGCGGTGATGGGCGTAAAGGCGGTGATGGGTGATCGGTGATTGGTGAATCTTCTGACCTCTGTCCCCTGACACCCTGATCCCAGACAGGTATCAAGCGACCGTTCATCATCAAACAATCCCTTCATTCATCCCGGCATGATGGCTTTCCTGCGTATGGGCTCATGAAATATTCGGGTTCAGGTAGGTTCTGGCCAGAGCCACGTAACTGCGTGCGGAAGTGGAGAGGTAGGTGCGCTCCTCGTCGGTCAGTTTCCTTATCCTGCGTGCCGGGGAACCAAAATACAGGTAGCCTGACTCCAAGACTCGCCCCTCCGGAACGAGCGAGGCCGCGCCCAGCATGCATTCGCTTTCGAGCACGGCGCCATCCAGGACGATGGAGCCCATGCCCACCAGGCAGCGATCCCGGATTTCGCATCCGTGCAGGATGGCGCGATGTCCGACGGTGACATCCTCACCGATGCGGCAGGGTTTTGCCCCCTCGCTTGTGTGAATCATCGCCATGTCCTGGATGTTGCTGCGCTTGCCAATGTGGATGGCCAGGATGTCGCCGCGCAACACGCACTGATGCCAGATGCTGGCGGCGGCATCGATGACCACATCCCCGATCACCTCCGCCGAAGGGGCCACGAAAGCGCTGTGGTCGATCCGCGGGTTACGGCCCCGGTGCGCCGAGATCATGAACGGGCGGCGGCTGCCTGTGAAGCGGTTTTTTCCGGCTTGCCAACGCGCCGGGTGTCCGTGTCGCTGATCCGGTTGCAACGGCCGTTGATGGCCGCTCCTTCCGCCAGCATCATCGTCGTGTATTCCACATCTCCATCCAGGCGCCCCGTGGCGCTGATCTGGAGACTCCTTCCGGCGCGAACATTGCCTCGGATGGCGCCATGCAGAATAAGGCGGGGCACATCCACCTCCCCGACGACCAGCGCCGTTTCGCTGACGACCAGGGTGCCATCCTCGTGGGAGCGAATATTGCCCTCGAATTTTCCATCGATGCGGATAGCTCCCTCGAAATCCAGATCCCCATGAAAATGAGCGCGCTCCCCGATCAGGGTGTCGATTGCAGGATGCTCGTGATGACGTGCGGTCAGTTTGCTGCGTTTCATGGGTTCTCACCTTGTATGCGAATTTCCATGCGATCCCGGGTCCGCCCCTGGCGATCGAGTCGCTGCAGCAAGAGGCGGGTCGGACGCCAATCCTGATCCCAGGTGCAGGTTCCGTGCAGGAAGGTATGGGTTTCCATTTCGTAAGGCAACTCCGCGGTTTTCCCGGGCTCATGCAGGATGCGATTGTGGCCCCTGTCGTCGAGCGCGGTCAGCCGCAATTTTCCCTTGACCCGGCGAGGAAAGTTCCCGCCCTTGACCATCGTGATGGCGTATTCGATGCGGCCGTGGTTCCAGGAGGCCCGCGCGGAGAGGATGTGGACACCGGTGGATTTTCTTGCCTCCAGGATGCTCGTGTACGTCTGCAGGCGTTGGTGGAGGGACTCCTCGCGCGCCTGCGCCGCCGCGAGTTCCTTGCGCAGGCTCTGGAGTTGGGCCTTACGCAAGGACAGCTCCGCCTGTTGTTCGGCCAGCTTCCTCTCCAGATCCCGTTTGACGTGTTGCAGGCGGTAGTAACCGGCAGCCATGGAAGGGGAATGCGGAATGATTCGCAACGTCAGGGCAACCGCAACCAGGGGTGGCAAAAGCAGGAGCAGGAGAACGGTCAGCGGGCGTATGCGATGGGTGCGTGCCTTACGGCCGCCGTGGGGATCCAGGATCGTGACCTGAAAAGGGCGGAGGAGTCTTCGCATGGCCTACATCCGGGCTAGGGCCAGATGGCTGTTTGCGGCAGCGCGAGAGTTTCCTCGAGTCCGAACATGATGTTGGCGTTCTGCAACGCCTGTCCGGCAGCCCCCTTGACGAGATTATCGAGGCAACTGATGACGACGGCACGGTCTTCGCCGGTGACCTCGAGCGCGATGTCGCAGCGGTTGCTGCCGCGCACAAAGGATGTGGACGGCAGACTGCCCTCGGGCAGGATGCGCACAAAGGCTTCGTTTCGGTAGGCCTCGCGCAGGATGCGGTGCCAGTCCCCGGGATTGCGACCGCAGAGGTGCAGGGTCGTCAGCATGCCTCGCGTCATGGGCAGGATATGGGGGACGAAGTGCACGTCGATGCGTCGGCCGCAGAAAAGTTCGGCACCCGCCTCCATCTCCGAGGCGTGGCGATGCCGCGGCAGGCCATAGGCGCGCACCCCTTCATTGAGTTCACAATAGAGGAGTTCGGGTTTCATGCCGCGACCGGCACCGGAGGCCCCCGATTTGGAATCGACGATGATTCGGCTTTCATCGACAACATCCGCCTTGAGAAGGGGCAAAAGCGGCAAGAGGGTGGAAGTGGGGTAACAGCCCGGATTGGCGACCAGGCGGGCTTCCGACACCGCCTGGCGGGCGTGTTCGCTGAGACCGAACACGGCCTCCGACAGCAATTCGGGGCAGGGGTGCTCAAGCTCGTAGGCCTGCTTGTAGACCTCCTCGTTCCGGTAGCGGAAATCGGCGGAAAGATCGACCACCTTCCTGCCTGCGGCCAGCATCTCTTTCACCCGGATTGCGGCGGTGCCGTGGGGCAGGGCCGTGAAGACCAATTCCACCTCCGCCGGCAACGGCGCTTCGAGCGGTGACAGGATGAGTCCGCCTGCCTCACCGCGTACTCCCGGCAGCGCCTCCTGCAGCCTGCTGCCCGCCCGCGAATGCGCGGCCGCGTGCGCGATGCGAAAGCGGGGATGCATCTGCAACAGGCGGATCAGTTCTCCACCGGTGTAGCCGCTGGCGCCAAGAACGGCAACGGGGATGGATGGATGTGTCATCCCCGCCATCCTACGGAAACGTTGATGCCGGTAAATACCGAAGCGTTCGCAGGAAAAAAGAA
>CAZHOU010000054.1:0-9789 GCA_964534165.1 uncultured Zetaproteobacteria bacterium | reverse complement strand
CATGAAGATGGCGCGCCTGATGGGTGCCTCCGGAATTCATACCGGCACGATGGGCTACGGCAAGATGGAGGGAGGCAAGGATGATACGGTGCTGGCCCACATGCTGACCAACGATTCCTGGCAGGGTCCCTATTTCCACCAGAAATGGCACGGCATGATGGCTACGACACCGATCATTTCCGGCGGCATGAACGCGCTGCGCATTCCGGGATTCTTCCATAACCTCGGGCACAGCAACGTGATCCTCACCGCCGGGGGTGGCGCCTTCGGCCACATCGACGGTCCTGCGGCTGGTGCCATCTCCCTGCGTCAGGCCGAACAGTGCTACGAAGAGGATGCCGATCCGGTTGAATTCGCCAAGGAGCACCGGGAGTTCGCGCGTGCTTTCGAGTCGTTCCCGCACGATGCGGACCGCTTGTTTCCGGGCTGGCGCGCCGAACTCGGCGTCCATGCTTAAGGCACTTGCCGAATGCTTCAAGCGCCCCTGCCGTTGGCGGGGGCGTTTTTTCTTCTGCCGCAGTCGCCACGGGCGATTGGAACGAGGTGAACAAGATGACTGAAAAGGAACAATATCGAATCAAACAGGAGCCGTACTATCGCCTCCAGGGAGACGAGGTGGGGCGCTACGAGGCCGCCTATCGCGCCCGCCTGCCGGTGATGTTGAAGGGGCCGACCGGTTGCGGCAAGTCGCGTTTCGTCGAGTACATGGCTTGGAAACTGAAAAAGCCCCTGATCACCGTGGCCTGCAACGAGGACATGACCGCCTTCGATCTTGTCGGTCGTTATCTGTTCGGTCCCGAAGGCACGCGTTGGCAGGACGGCCCACTGACCACGGCGGCGCGCATCGGCGCCATCTGCTATCTGGATGAGATTGTCGAAGCGCGCCAGGACACGACGGTGGTGATCCATCCGTTGACCGACTATCGCCGCACGTTGCCCCTGGAGAGAAAAGGGGAGGTGCTTATGGCGCACCCGGATTTCCAGCTGGTGATCTCCTACAATCCCGCTTATCAGAGTGTGATGAAGGACCTGAAGCAGTCCACGAAGCAACGCTTTGTCGCTTTTCGCTTCGATTATGCCGCTGCGGCGATCGAAGCGGAGATCATCGCCACCGAGGCGGGGGTGGATGAGAAAACGGCGAGTCGGCTCGTGAAGATCGGCAAGGTGGGACGCAATCTCAAGGGCCACGGCCTGGACGAAGGGATCTCCACGCGCCTGCTGGTTTACGCCGGCACGTTGATCAAGGACGGAATCGATCCGGCTGTTGCCTGCCGTATGGCCCTGGTGGATCCGATCACCGATGATGCCGACATTCTCGATACATTGACCGCCGCGATCGACACGGTGTTTGCGGCCTGATGGCGGTTGCCGCCGCCGATCTCGCCCGGTATCGGGCGCAATTGGAGTGCCGGTCCGCCCGGCTTGAACGCGTGTTCCCCGCCTGCATGGAAGAGGCACTGTCCGTTCTGCAGCCGTCGGCCGTGGACGCCTATCTCCAGGCGGGGCGTGCCATCGGGCGCATGGGCCGGGGCGTGGAGCCGCTGCTTGTGTTCCTGGAGGAGGTTCCGGCCGTTGTGCAGGAGGTGGGGGAAGAGGCGATTCCGATGATTCGTGATTGCACACTGGAGCTTTCCCGTTCGCCGAACGCCGAAGCCATCGTTCCCTTCCTGCAGACACTCGCGGTCGCCGCCCGGCGTCTCAAGGACCTGACGCTGTTTTCGCGGTACCTGCAACTTGTCCTGCGCCTCATGCGGGAGACGACACCGAGGGTCCACGGTGGCGTCTCCCCGCCGATGTTCGCCTCACCCTGCCTGCGGACCTTCCTCACCTCCGTGCCGGTGCTTCTGGCCCATCTTCCGATTGCCGGTCTGGAGGCCTGGACCGAGTTCGGGATCCGGGCCTTTGCGCAAGACCCGGACGGCCAGCGCGATTATTTCTCCCTGCAATCGCGCGAGGCGCATACCATGCTGCAACGCCAGCGCCACGGCGTGCTGTTGATCGATGTCGAGCGCAGGCTTTCTCTCTATCTCCGCGGACTGTGGTGTCTGGAGATGAAATTCCGCCCTTTCTCGCTCCGCTTCGATCAGTTGCGCAAGCCGAAGCCGTATCTTGAGGGATGCGTCATTCATCTTCCCGATGTCTATGAGGATTCCGAGACCGCTGTTTCCGGCATGGATCGTTACCGCGCCCTGGTGGCCCATATCGCCGCTCATCGGCGTTGGACGACACCGATCGCCGCCGACAATCTCAGCCCTTTTCAGCGTCTGGCCAGCGAGGTCTTCGAGGATGCACGTGTGGAACATCTGGCCATGCGCGACTATCCGGGACTACGCAATCTGTGGCTGCGGCTGCATCCCACGCCACGGGAGGGCGCCTGTCCACAGGGCGCCAGCGATTTCTTTCATCGCCTGAGCATTCTCTCACGAGCCTTGCTCGATCCCGATCATGCGTACACCGATTCCATCGTGCTTGATTTCGTGTCGCGGTTTCGTGCCCGGATGGCGGGGGAGACGAGTACACAGGATGCCGCCGATCTTGGAGTCGCCTATTACGCCGCCAGCGGCAAAGAAAGCGATTACGCGACAGAGATCTTCCAGGAAGACATCGAAGTTGAATACCGTGACGACAACCGCTGTATGTGGTTTTTCATCGAACAGGATCTACGGGACACCATGCCCGCCACCGGTGAGGGGGTGGAAGCACCGGCGGAAAAACCCAAGGCGGCCCGTCCCCCGCGCCACTACAGCGAATGGGATTACCGCATCGGGGCCTATCGCCCGGATTGGGTGAGTGTCTATGAATGCGGGTATCCGGTCGCATCGCCTTCCCGCATCGACAATCTTCTGGAGCACCATGCGGCACTGCGCCGGAAGCTGCGTGTCCTGGTGGATATGCTCAAACCCAGGGCGAGAACGAGGATCCGTTATCAGGAAGAAGGAAGCGAATTCGATCTCGATATGGCCATCCGGGCGCTGATCGACATGCGCTGCGGCAGTACGCCGGACCCACGCATCTATCAGCGCTACCGCAGTCACGACCGCAGCATCGCGGTGTTGCTGCTGTTGGATCTCTCCAAATCCATCCAGGCCGTGCCGGAGAAGGGCGGCAAGAGCATCCTGACTCTGGAACAGGAGGCGGTGGCATTGCTGGCCTGGGCCATTGAAAAGATCGGTGACCCCTTCGCCATCGCCGGCTTCCATTCCAACACCCGCCACGAGCTGCGTTATTATCGTCTCAAGGATTTCGAGGAAAACTGGAGCGATGACGTCAAGGGGCGTCTGGCGGCGATGTCGGGCAGATGGTCGACACGGATGGGAGCGGCCATGCGCCACGCCGGCGACGATCTGAAGGGGCTACGAACGGCTCGCAAGCTGCTGCTGCTTCTGACCGACGGCCGCCCGCACGACGTGGACGAGAAGGACGAACGGCTGTTGCTTCTCGACGCCAGGAAGGCGGTGCAAGAGTTGGAGCGGGACGGTATTCAGACTTGGGGGATCAATCTCGACCCCGAAGCGGACCGCTATGCGGCCGATATCTTTGGCGGCCGATACACGGTGATCGATCGCATCGAACGCCTGCCGGAACGATTGCCGGAACTGTTCGCCACGCTGACCAAATAGTCCGTTCGCTTTTAAGATCGGTGATTGGTCATTTGTGATCAATGGTTGGTGGAAAGCGGGTTATCGCTCGGCTTCCCCGGACGCCCGCAGCTCCAGCGGTTCCGAACATTCCGGACAATCGTGCCACTGCGGCAACTCGTTTTTCTTGTCCAGTGCGAGACAAATTCGGTTGCCGCACGAAGGGCAGCAACCTTCCGCGCTTTCCGCCTCCTGTTCGGTTTTCCAGCGTTTGCTGGCCACAAGGATGCCGGCAAGCAGGAAACCGGGGACAAGAACGAAGTGGGCGATCATGATCGGCAGGCTCAGGATGGCCAGCAACCAATAGCCCAACAGGGCCTTGAGGGCACGCTTTTTTCTCTCTCCGGCGGCATAGAGCGTGAAGTGCATCGAGGCCGGTTCTTCCTTGCCGGCCTGATTCCGGAAACGGATGCTGCGGGAGTCCCGACCCGGCATTATCCCTCCACCCTCTCCACGGCCTTTTTCCGGGCCGTCACCATCACCAACGGTCGCGTTTGGCGTGCGGCCACCACCGGAAGGGAGATGCCCGGCAGGGCCTCCATGGCACGCTCCGGGCAGATGTCCACGCATCGGTTGCAGCCCGTGCAGGCGTGCGGCTTGAATTCGAGAACACTGTTGATGCCGAAAGGTCGCAGCGCCAATGCCCGGGTGGGGCAAGCCTCGATGCAACGACCGCATGCGCTGCAATTCTCATTGGCCTGCACGGCGCCCAGAGGGACCGAAGGCATGAAGGGTACGGGGTGGAAATTCGCTCCCAGTCGCGGGAGAGCTTGAAGAAAAAGACGCAGGCGTACGGGCTTCGATGCAGTCGGGGATTCCGATTCCGCGGGATTGGCGGAGGCTTCTTCCTCCCGGAGTTGTGTCGAGGCGGCGGCCGCGGTTTGCAAAAGAGCAGGGATCAAGCGGCGGAAAAAGGCGCGCCGAGGCGGTTCGGGTTCAGCGGTGATCGTGGCCGAAGTTTTTTCTTTCGCCGGCGCCACGCGATGGATCTGCAAGCGGACGGCCAGGGCCTGGTTCAACATGATGTAATTTCGCTCGCATTGCTGCAGGATCTCGCCTCCGTGGCGCCGGGAACAGGAGGTACACAGTTCCGTGCCGGCGACCTCCAGCCTGCGTATGCCCGTAGCCGCCATGCCGGCCAGCAGCAAAGGATCCCAGACGGCATGGCACGGCACGGTCACATCCGCGGCCGTTTCCTTGGCGGCACTGCATGCGACTTGCAGCGAACGCCGGCCCCTGCGGGCCGTCCGGCGGGACACCTCCACGATCCGTTCGGGATCGAAACCGGCATGCAAGACGGCATCGGTGGGGCAGACCCCAATGCAGGCACCGCAGCGGGTGCAGTGATCCGCGTACAGATGCGGCTGTCCTTCGGTGTTGTACCGGATGGCGTCCGCCGGGCAAATCTCGGCACAGCGATGGCAGCCTGCGTTCCTTCCCGAGGATGGAACCCCCGTATTCAGACATCGGCCGGCATCGAATTCCGGAAAGCCGCTCATGCGGCAAGTCTGCCACGATATTGTCTTCGTTGCAGCATTTCCGCGGGAATTGGGTTGCCAAAAGTTTCATCCAGAATCCAACATTCAGTATTGACAACGAGGGGACGGTATGGAAACAATCGCCCATCTGGCCCGCATATTGCACGAAGGCGGTTGAAGGGGGAGGACGGATGATTGCAATGACATGTTGGATCCGGGCGCTTCCATGGGATTGACCTGCTTGTCCCTGCTCCCGGGTTCCTCGATGCAAGGTTGCAAGCCTTCCAGCCATGCCACCGGGAAGCTGAATTACGATTCCTTCATGCAATCCACATGCAGATCTGTTGCGGGAGGGGGGAATTTGGTATGAGCAGCCGCGTGAAACATCGTTTGATTTTTTTTGCCATCGTCGTCCTGGCAACGGCCTGGCACCCGCGCCCGGTGATGGCCGGTGCCGAGGTCCGATGCATGGTCTGCCATGATTTCACCACCGGCGAGAACAAAATCGGTCCGAGCCTGAAGGGTATCCTCGGCCGCAAGGCCGGCACCTATCCAGGCTACGATTATACCTTCACCAAATACATCAAGGGCGAACCGTGGGTGTGGACCGAGGAGAAGTTGCGCGAATGGGACAAGGACAGCAGCAAGGCGGTCAAAGAGTTCACCGGCGATCCGAACGCCGTCACCAAGATGCCGCGCCAATCCTATACGGGCGAGAAGGAGGACCGTATCATCACCATCATCAAGATGGCATCCAAGGGGGTCCCACCCAAGGCCGAAGCGGGCAAGGTGGCCTGTGCGATGTGCCATGATTTCACCACTGGCGAAAACAGGATCGGTCCGAGCCTGAAGGGTGTGCTGGGCCGCAGAGCCGGCACCTATCCGGGCTTCAAGTACAAATTCACCAAATACATCAAGGGCAAGCCCTGGGTGTGGACCGAGGAGAAGATCCGCAAATGGGATGAAAACAGTGAAAAGGCGATCAAGGAGTTCACCGGCGATCCGAATGCGCGCACCCTGATGCCGCCGCAGCATCGGACCGGCGCCGCCGAGGACGACATCATCGCATTCATCAAGCTGGTCAGCGAAAACAAGGAATAATTGAGCCGTGCCGCCTGACGGCTCGGGCAGGCAGCGGATTCTGGGGGTAAGAATGACGGACAAACCGATCGACGAGAAGCGAAGGAATTTTTTGTGGGGCATGGCCACGGGCCTGGGTGCCGCCGGCGCCGCCGGCGCCGCGATTCCCTTCGTCAAGGCCATGATGCCCGCCGCCGACGTTCTGGCGGCGTCGACCACCGAGTTCGATGTCTCCACGGTGGTTCCGGGCCAGCTTGTCGTCATCGCCTGGCAGGGGAAACCGGTGTTCGTCGTCCATCGTACCAAGGGCATGCTGGAGCGTCTGAAAGGGCACGATCATGAATTGAAGGATCCGGAATCGAGAGCCGATCCCCGCGTGCAGGCGGACTGGATGAAAACCACCGAGCAGCGCCTCACGCGCGCGATCAAGCCGGAATATCTGGTGTTGCAGGCCAATTGCACGCATCTGGGCTGCATCCCGCTGTTCAAACCGACGCCTGGGCAGGCGGATTGGGGTTCGTCGGTGCCTCCGGATTGGCCGGGTGGCTGGCATTGCCCCTGCCACGGCTCGTTGTATGATCTCGCCGGCCGCGTGTTCGACGGTTCGCCGGCACCGTTCAATCTCTACACGGTCCCCTACAAGTACCTTTCCGAAACAAAGATTCTGATCGGTTGAACGGAGGCCGCGATGATTGAGCGAATGCTGAATTCCCCATTGGCGCAGTGGCTCGACGAGCGCAGCAAGGTCGTGCAGATGATCCGCGCCCATCTGCTCGAATATCCGACACCGAAGAATCTGAACTATATGTGGGCCTTCGGCTCGCTGGCGTTGACGGTGCTGATCCTTCAGGTTCTGACCGGCATTCTGTTGGCCATGTTCTACAAGCCGAGTGCCATGGCTACCCTGGGTGGGTATACGCAGGCCTTTGATTCCGTGGAACGCATCATGCGGGACGTCAATTACGGGTGGTTGCTGCGCTACATGCACGCGGTCGGCGCCTCCGCCTTCTTTTTTGTCATCTACATGCATTTCGCCCGCGGCCTCTATTACGGTTCCTACAAGAAGCCGCGTGAACTCCTGTGGTTGATCGGAGTTCTGATCCTTTTGATCATGCAGGGGACGGCCTTCTTCGGTTATCTCCTGCCCTGGGGGCAGATGTCCTATTGGGGTGCCACGGTGATCACCAATCTGTTCGGGGCCATCCCCGTGATCGGTGATTTTCTGCTGCAATTGTTGCGTGGCGGCTTTGGCGTCGGTGATCCGACCGTCAATCGCTTCTTCTCGCTGCACTACCTCTTTCCGATGCTGCTCATCGGTATTGTCGTGATTCACATCCACGCCCTGCACGTGGTCCACTCCAACAACCCGGAGGGCATCGACATCCCGGAGGAGAGCACCATCCCTTTCCACCCCTATTTCACCGTCAAGGATGGCTTCGGCGTCGGTGTGTTTCTGATCATCTATTCGTATTTCGTGTTCTACAATCCCACGGCCTGGGGCCTGTTTCTGGAGACGGACAACTTCTCGCCCGCCGACAGCTTCCAGACCCCGGCCCATATTGCTCCGGTATGGTATCTGACTCCTTGGTACACGATTCTGCGTTCCTTCCCGGACAAATTGATGGGTGTCGTGGCCATGGGACTGTCGTTGGTGCTGCTCTTCTTCATTCCCTGGTTGGATCGTTCCAAGGTGCGTTCAGCCCGCTACCGTCCCGTGTACCGGCAGATGGTGCTTCTGTTCTTCGCATCCGTGGTGGTGCTCGGTTATTGTGGCCACAATCCTCCCACCGTGGTCCTCAAGCTCGTGGGCAGAATCGCCACCGCCGTCTATTTCTCCTTCTTTCTGTTCCTGCCCCTGGTGAGCAGATTCGAAAAGCCGAAACCGTTGCCGAGGGAGATCTGAGATGCGCCGTCTGAATATTCTTGGTGCTTCCCTGCTCCTTGCACTGGTCACCTTTCCCCTCCTTGCTTCTGCATCCACGGAAGGTCCCGAATTGAAGCATGCCGGCATCAGCCTCGATCGCGACACGTTGCGCAAGGGCTTGCAGGTTTTCTCCGAAACGTGCATCAGCTGCCATTCGGCCAAGTATATTACCTACCGCGACCTGATGGATTACCCGGAAATTGGTCTCACGCGCAAGGAGGCCGATGAATTGCGGGGCGACAAATCCTTGCTGTCCGGCCTGGTTACGGCTCTTTCGCCCGCCGATGCCAAGGCGGCCTACGGCAAGATCCCGCCGGATTTGTCGGTCATTGCCCGCGCCCGTGAAGGCGGCGGCGACTACATCTATTCCATCCTGACCGGCTTTGCCCATGATCCCAAGGGCCGGATCCCCGACGGCAACTACAACCTCTATTTTCCGGGCAACAACATCGCCATGCCCGATCCTCTGTCCTGGCTGGACCATGACAAGGATGAGGAGGCCGACTTAAAGGAACAGGCGCGGGCTGTGGCCTCGTTTTTGGTGTTCATCGGCGATCCCCATCAACAAGAGCGCCGGGCCTTGGGGCGGTGGGTTATTCTCTTCCTGGTGCTGCTCACCCTTGTCCTTTACGCCCTGAAGCGGGAGGTATGGCGCGACGTCGAACACTGACCGGCAGAAAACGCCATAAAGCGGGGACAGTTTACTTTCTTCCGGGCGGAGCCTGGAAAAGTGAAACTGTCCCCGCTTTTCATTGATCGTCGGCGTATTTTTTCAAGGCGGCACAGATCCGTTGCCGGTCTTTCTCGGACAGAGCTGCATCCTCGGCTTCAGGACGCAGCCGCAGCAACGACAAAATTTCGCGCAACATATGGATTTCCCGTTCGCATTTCTTGCAAGAGGCGCACATCAGGATGTGCAGCCGCATGCGCAGGCGCTCGCCAAGGCTGAGCTTGCGTTCACAGGCGTCGGATGCGAGCTTGGTCGCCATCCTGCAGGATCGGTTCTCATGCATGCGGCTTACTCTTTCCAAACCAGTGTTCTTCCAGGCAATGGCGTAACGCCAGACGGGCCCGGTGCATCATCACGTGCAGGTTCGTCGCCGAGATTCCACACGCCTTACAGATCGTCTCCGTATCCTCGCCCTGAAGCTCGCGCAGGGTGAACACCTCTCGGTGATGGGCCGGAAGGGCCGCCATGCATGCACGCAGGGTGCGCAGGAATTGCTGGTTGCTGCATAACTGTTCAGGGTTGTCCTGCCAGTCCTGGGGTGGCTTGAGCCATCTCCCCCGGTCATCAAAGAAGTCCGAGGTCGGATCGGTTTCCAGGCTCTCCGAGAGATTACGGTCGCGGATCTGTTGGCGGATGTGATCGGTGATCTTGTGCTTGAGAATGCCAACGAGCCAGGTGCGGATGGTGGAATCGCCGCGGAACTTCTTCTTCGCCTTCCAAGCGGCGATCAGCGTTTCCTGCACGATATCCCGGGCGGGCTCCTCCTGCCCGAGACGGAAAAGCGCGTACCGGAACAGGTAGTCCCCGTACATCTGCAGCCATTTCTCGGCCTCATGGGTTCCGGCACCGGATCGAGTCCGGGTCACTCGCTCCATGATCGGCCCCTCATCATGCGGCCATGCTGCCACGATGGTTCATGCCTTCAATAGCCGTCTGTCA
>CAZHOU010000053.1:0-9855 GCA_964534165.1 uncultured Zetaproteobacteria bacterium | reverse complement strand
CCAAAGCGGACAACTCATGTGCTATAAAACCGGACAGGTCTATTTGTTGCTAACAACGCTTGCCTTCCTGATCGCGCTCGTACTCACCCTGTGGCAGCATGAATATCTGGTCCGCAGGCAGGCACGCGCGGTCCGGAGCCACCTCGATGCCGTGCCGTCGCGCTTCGCCGCCGTGGTCACGTTGCAGGCGCACCGAAAGGCGGCGGACTATACGCTGGCCCGGTTGCATCTCGGGCGCATTCTGCGGGGGTGGCAGGCCATTCTTGTCCTCGCCTGGACCCTCGGAGGCTGCCTCGAGTTGCTCGATCGGACCATGCATCGTCTCGGAGGCCGAGGCATCGTGACCGGCGTGGCCGTGATGCTGGCCTTCTTTGTCCTGAACCATCTTCTGGAGCTGCCGTTCGAAATCTGGCAGCGCTTCGGGATCGAGGCGCGCTTCGGTTTCAACCGCATGCGTCCGGCGCTCTTTGTCGGTGACCTGCTGCGTCGTGGCTTGCTGCTTTTGCTCCTGGGAGCGCCGCTGCTGGCACTGGTGCTGGCCGTGATCACACACGGCGGGCGGTTGTGGTGGCTGTATGCCTGGTTGGTCTGGAGCCTCTTTCTGATGTTCATGATGCGAGCCTATCCGGTCTGGATCGCCCCGTTGTTCAATCGCTTCAAGCCGCTTGAGGAGGGGACGCTCAAGGCGCGTATCGAATCCCTTCTTGATCGTTGCGGTTTTTCAAGCGGGGGCATCTTCGTCATGGATGCCTCGAAGCGCTCGCGCCACGGCAACGCCTTTCTCACCGGATGGGGGCGTACCCGGCGGATCGTTCTCTTCGACACCCTGCTTGCCACACTTCGGGACGAGGAGGTGGAGGCCGTGCTGGCGCATGAATTGGGCCACGATCGCTGCGGTCACGTGGGCAAACAGATGGGCATATCCGTGCTGCTCTCCCTGGCCGCATTCCTCCTGCTGGACGGGTGCATGCGGCAGTCCTGGTTCTATGCCGGTCTGGGCGTCGAGCATCCTTCTCCGCAAGCGGCCTTGATTCTCTTTGTTCTTCTCATGCATGTGGTCCTGTTTTGGGCGGCGCCGCTTCAGAACGCTCTCTCCCGCCGCTATGAATTCGAAGCGGATGCTTTTGCCGCGCGCCTGGTCGGTGCGGAGGCACTGATCGCCGCTCTCGTCAAGATGTACAGGGACAATGCCGTGACGCTGACACCCGATCCCCTGTATTCGGCATGGTATGAATCGCATCCACCGGCGCCGATCCGTATCGCCCGCCTCGAATCGATCACGTGACACGTACGGGTTTACGTGCCCCCTGGCAGGAGGTAAGATCAACAAAAATTGGAAGTCCGGTCATCCTTCACCCTTTTGCAAGCCTTGTTCGCAGATTCATCCACGATTGATCTTTTTGCATCCGGAATGGCATCCGGCATGATTCCACGCCCATGAACGAGTCGTTGTTCCCCCCCGGCTTTGCCTGGCATCTGGCGCAATTGGCGCGCGAACCGGGCTTCCGCGTTTTTGTGTGCCCGGACCTGCGCACCTACCGCCGGCTGGCGGAGGAAGTGGCCTTCTTTCTGCAGGATGCGGAGGGATTGCTGTGGCGTTTCCCGGCCTGGGAGGTGCTGCCCTACGACCGCGTCAGCCCGCACCACGCGGTGGTCGGCGAGCGCTTCTCCACCCTGGCGCGGCTATTGCGCACGCCCGCCGCCCATGGTCTCCTGCTTGCCCCCCTTCCAGCCTGGTTGCAGCGCCTGCCGCCGCCGGAGACGGTGGCCGCGCATGTGTGGCAGTTGCGGGTCGGGGACAGGCTCGATATCACCCAACTCAGGGAACGCCTGGCCCTGGCCGGAATGCAGGCCACCGAGCGCGTTCTCGCGCCCGGCGAGTTTGCCGCCCGCGGCGGTGTCCTGGACGTATGGCCGTCCGCGGAGCCCGCGCCCCTGCGTCTCGACCTGTTCGGTGACGAGATTGACTCCATCCGCCGCTTCGATGCCGAAAGCCAGCGCTCCGGCGAACATCTCCAGGCCTTCGTTTCCGTGCCGGCGCGCGAGGTGATCCTGGACAAAGAGGGTCGCCGGCGCTTTGCCGCCACCTTCCTGGCCCGCTTTCCGCAGCTCCGCCGCCATCCGATGCTTTCCGCCGCAAAGAGCGGCCGCCCCCATCCCGGCATCGAGTCCCTGTTGCCGCTGGCCTATGCGCGCACGGCCCGGCTGGCCGATTATCTGCCGACCTCGGCCCGCCTGTTCGCAGCCGACGGGATCGAGGATGCGCGCACGGCCTTTGCCGCTCATGTGCGCGCCCAATTCGAACTCGTGCGCGCGAGTCGCGAGCCGGTGATCAGCCCGCAGGAACTCTATGCCGTTGAAACCCCGGTCGCGGCCGCCACGCTTCCCCCGTGCACGGGCGTCGAGCCGCCGCTCTCCCTTGCGGATTTCCAGCGTCGGGCCAGGCCGCTGCATGCCCTGCAACGGGCGCTGGCGGAGAGGATCCGGGACGGCTGGCGCCTTCTTCTGGTGGCCCACGGCCCTGGGCAGCGCGAGCGCATGATCGAAACATGCAGGGAACTGGCCGCAAGCGTTCCCTACTGCCGGGGACTTCACGACATGCCGTCGCAAGCGCTCGCCGCCGCCGTCGGCCCCCTGGAGCAGGGGATGGCCCTGCCGGCCTCGAAGCGGATGCTGCTGACGCCGCGGGAGCTTCTCGGCCAGCGCCTGGCGCGCCGCCGCACCCGCGCTCCGAGTGCCGCCTCCGAGGCCTACGCCTCGCTGCTGGACCTCCGCCCCGGCGATGCCGTCGTGCACGAGGAGCACGGGGTCGGGCGCTTTCGGGGATTGGTCACGTTGGAGGTGGACGGGCATGCGTCCGAATTTCTCCATATCCGCTATGCCGGCGAGGCCGGGATCTATGTGCCGGTGGCGGACATGGGGCGGTTGCACAGGTATTCGGGCAGCGAGGAGCCGCCGCTGGACCGCCTGGGATCGGAACGCTGGAAGCGCACGCGCGAACGGGTCAAGCGTGATCTTCTGGCCATGGCGCATGAATTGGTGGACATCGAGGCCGCACGCCGAAACTGCCGTCGGCCGCCCTGCCGTCTCGAAGGGGATTTGCGGGACGCTTACGAGGAATTTGCGGCACGGTTTCCGTTCGAGGAAACCGACGATCAGGTGACGGCCATCGAGCAGGTGCTTGCCGATCTCGGCCGGGATGCGCCCATGGATCGCGTGCTGTGCGGCGATGTCGGCTTCGGCAAGACCGAGGTGGCCATGCGCGCGGCCTTCGTCGTCGCCCGCGCCGGACGGCAGGTGGCGGTGCTGGCACCGACGACGGTGCTGGCCACCCAGCATCATGCCAGTTTCCGGGACCGCTTCGCCGGCACGGGAATCCCGATCGCGCTCGTCACCCGCCTGCAGGGGAAGAAGGAGATCGAGCGCATCGTCCGCGAACTCGAATCCGGCGATCTCCGGATCGTGATCGGTACCCATCGCCTGCTCTCCGACATGTTTCATTTTTCCAACCTCGGCCTCGTGATCGTGGACGAGGAACAGCGTTTCGGCGTGCGTCACAAGGAAAGCCTCAAGGCCTTGCACACGGGCGTGGACATGCTGACGCTGACGGCCACCCCGATTCCACGCACGCTGCACCAGACCCTCTCCGGTCTGCGCGGGGTATCCATCATCGGCACGCCGCCGGCCGAACGCGAGGCCGTGCGCACCATGGTCACCGAGTTCGATCCCGATCTCGCGGCCGAAGCCATCCGGCGCGAGATCTATCGCGGCGGCCAGGTCTATTATCTGCACAACCATGTCCGGAGCATCGAGCGCATCGCCTCGCGCCTTCGGGAGCAGATTCCGGAGGCCGAGATCGGCATTGCGCACGGGCGCATGAGCCCGGCGGAACTCGACCGCCGCATGATGGATTTCTACGAAGGGCGCCTGCACGTGCTCGTATGCACGACCATCGTCGAATCCGGGCTGGACGTGCCCAATGCCAACACCCTGATCGTCGAGCGGGCCGACCTGCTGGGGCTTGCGCAATTGCACCAGATCCGCGGCCGCGTCGGCCGCAGCCATCGCCAGGCCTATGCCTACCTGTTCACGCCCGATCCGCGCGCCATGACCCCGGATGCGCGCGAACGCCTGCAGGCGATCGCCGAGCATTCCGAACTGGGTGCCGGCTTCATGCTCGCCCGACACGACATGGAGTTGCGCGGGGCCGGCAATCTGCTGGGCTCCGAGCAATCCGGTCGCATCGAGGCCGTCGGCCTGGACATGTATCTGGACATGCTCGCCGGGGCGGTGGCGGAATTGCGCGGTGCGCCCGCGCGGCCCCGCCGCCCGGTGGAACTGCACCTGGACGTGAGCGCCATTCTTCCGCCCGATTACATCCCCCAGGCCGGCGAGCGTCTGGCGCTCTATCGCCGCCTCGCGTATGCGGAATCGGATGCTGACATCGAGGCCTTGCGTGAGGAGATGCATGACCGCTTCGGCCGTCCGCCGCAGGAAGCACGCACGGCGCTTGAGGCGGCGCGCATCCATTGGCGCGCCCGGAGGATGCGCCTGCGCGCCGTGCGCGCGGTCGATGGCGGCATGCGCCTGCATTTCACCGCCGAATCGCCGATCGATCCGGCGCGGTTGCTCGCCCGCGTGCAGGCGCAACCGGAACACTTCCGCCTCAACCCCGACGGCAACCTGACCTTGCTTGCCGCATCGGAGGATACCCACGCCCACCTGGCCGCTTGCATCGCTTTTCTCGATGAGCTTCTGGAGCATGTGCACCCTTCCGCCGACGCTGCGGCGATTGCATCTTGAGGCCCGGGCGCTGACATTCGGCGCTGGCGGCGATAGTCTCGTCGAACATGGAAGAAAGCCGTCCCACGCTCGCCCGACCGGGCCTCCTGTTCATGGACATGGATTCGACGCTGATCCGTTGTGAATGCATCGATGAACTCGCCGGGTTTCTCGGCATCAAGGCGCAAGTGGCGTCCATCACCGAGCGGGCCATGCGTGGTGAGCTTGATTTCGCCGCCTCGCTTACCGAGCGCGTGCAGCTTCTGGCGGGTCTCGATGCCGCGGTGCTTTCACGCGTGTACGAGGAGTGCATCGAGCTGACTCCGGGGGCGGAGACGTTGGTGGACGTTCTGCACGCACACGGCTGGAAAGTCGGTGTCGTGTCCGGCGGCTTCACCTTCTTCACCGAGCGACTGAAGCGGCGGCTGCGCTTGGACTACGCCCTGGCCAACGAACTTGAGATCAAGGGCGGCCGCCTGACGGGGAAGGTTCTTGGAGACATCGTGGACGGGGAGGCCAAGAAAAAGGCTCTTTTGTCGCAGGCCGCCGCCTGGAGCATTCCCCGCAGCCAGACGGTGGCTGTGGGGGACGGCGCCAACGATTTGCCGATGATGCAGGCCGCCGGACTCGGTGTGGCCTTCCATGCCCGGCCGGAAGTGCGTGCCCGTGCGCCGGCGGCCATCGAAAACGGTGGCCTGGATGCGGTGCTCGAGCTGTTGCGAACGGATGGATGAAACCGTGAAAAGGAGGAGTCCATGATGGTCCATCGCATTGTGATCCTGTGCGCCCTTTTCCTGTCGCTTTGGCCCCAGGCCGTCACGGCCACGGATTTCGGAAGCTCCCTGCGCACGCAGCATATCCTCACCGCCGCCGCGGCCGAACGCGCCGCCGCCGCCGCCGTCGCGGCTTGCAGAAGGCGCGGCTATCACGTGAGTGCCGCGGTCGTGGATTCAGACGGCGTCCTGCAAGCGCTTCTTCGCGCCGACGGCGCCGGCCCCCACACCGTGGACAGCAGCCGCCGCAAGGCCTACACGGCCGCCAGCATGAAGGCTCCGACGGCGTCCTTCGCCGCCCTGGTGGCGAGGAAACCGGAGCTGCACGCACTGGGGGACATGAACGCCTCCATTCTGTTGCTCGGCGGCGGCTTTCCCGTCCGTATCCGGGGCGAGATCGTTGGCGGCATCGGCGTCGGCGGTGCGCCCGGGGCGCATCTGGACGAAGGTTGCGCGCGCGCGGGTCTTCGGGCCATCGGCGCCGATTTGTACCGACGACGCAGGCCGTGAAGGGAACGGTGAAGGGGCGCTTTTCCCTCAGCGTCACGGACCACGACCGCGGCGCCGCCGGCCTCACCTATGTCTATCCGGTGCTCTCGCGCCGTTCCGGCGGCGTATCCGTCGGCGTCAATCTGAACCCGAACAACGCCTGCAACTGGCATTGCGTCTATTGTCAGGTGCCCGATCTCAAGCGCGGCGTATCCCCGCCCATCGATCTCGGGCTTCTGGAGCGTGAGTTGGACGCCTTTCTGCGTTCGGTGCTGGACGGGGAATTTTTCGGCCCGGAGGTGCCGGCGGCGGGGAGCCGCATTCGTGATGTGGCCCTCTCCGGCAACGGCGAACCGAGCAGTTGCCGCTCCTTCGATGCGGTCGTGGGGGTGATCCTGGATACCCTGTGCCGAGAGGGACTGCTCGATCAAGTCAAGATCGTCCTGATCAGCAACGGTTCCTACGTTCACCGTTCCGAGGTGCAAAGGGGGCTTGCCGCGATGGCGGCACACCGCGGGGAAGTGTGGTTCAAGGTGGATGCGGCAAGCGCGGATGCGATCCGGCGCATCAACGGCGTGAGCCTGTCGCTGCGGTGGCTGCGCGCGCAGATTGCGATCGCGGCCGCGGCGTGCCCGACCTGGATCCAGACCTGCATGTTCAATTGGGACGGAAGGCCGCCGCCGGATGCGGAGGTGGCCGCCTATCTGGATTTCCTGGGTGCTCTCGTTCGCGACGGTGTCGGGATCCACGGCGTACTGCTCTACGGCGTCGCCCGGCCTTCAATGCAGCCCGAGGCGGCGCGCATCTCCCCCGCCGATGCGGCGTGGATGCAAATGCTTCGGGATCGGATCGTGGATGTGGGCCTCAAGGTGCGCCTGAGCCTGTAGTTCGAGGTTTGAGGGCCGAGGATCGAGGGCCGAGGACCACAGGGGTCAGGAGTCAGGATTCAGGGGCCAGAAGACAGAAAACATCTTCTGTCCTCTGTTTTCGCAGTCACCGATTTTTCACGATCTTGACGATCGTGCCGGGCTTGGGGGATGCATTCACGTCCATGCCGTTCAAGGCCGCCAGACGTGTGGCCGTGAAAGGGCCGAGGATGTGGCGACTGGCCGCGGCCAGATGCCGCCAACTGTCGCCCGGCTTCCAGGTATAAAGGCTGATGCGGGGGATGCCGCCGTCGCGGAGGCGGTCGTAGCGACGGAACGATGACAGAATGGACGTAAAATCGGGGAGGTAGCGCGCGAAATCCACCCGGCGGCAATAAGACACGAGGATCCAGGCGCGCGGGCCGTCCATGGCCACGGCAGCCAGGGCGCGCGCCTGTCCCACGGCCTTGAAGCTTGCATTGATCTCCGCCGAGGCCATTGCAAAGCCACCCTGGCTCCAGGTCCGGAAGGACCTCAGGCGGCGGCCGGGGAAGAGCGAGCGAAGAATTTTCCGCCCGCTTGTGTGCTTCGATAGTTCCCTGAGCTTGAGCACGAAGAAGGCCTTTTCGCGTCTGCGCCGCGCACGCAAGGCCTGCGGTGTGTTTTTGATGGCCCAGCCACGGGGAAAGGCGAAACGGATGCCGAGCTTCGGGTGGATGAAGCGGCGCCCGATTACGGCTCCCTGATCGGCGCTGTCACCGTAAGGGTAGCCCTCGAGGGCGGCCAGCATGGCGCGATGGCCGACGTAGCCAAGGACGCTCTGTTCGCCGGCGGCCTTGCGCACGGCCTCTTCGATCCGCTTTTTGGTTTCCGGGTGGCTTGCGAAGGCGCCGTGGTAGATCGGAGGGGCCTTGCCCGTCGTGGCCTTGTCCTCCTTGATGCGAATGTCCTCCATCCGTTTGAGGGTCTGCAGGATGCGGATGGCGGCATGGGGATCGTAGCCGGCCCGGGCCAGGTATCGGATGGCCAGTTCGTCGGCCTGCAATTCGTCCTTGCGCCCGTAGCCCTGGATCACGGCCAGGGCGAGGAGGTCCGAGAGTTGACCCACGGGTTGGGGGATGGGCAGGAAGATGGAAGCGACGGCCATGCCCAGGCGGTAGCCCTGGACCTGCGTGTAGCGTTGCACCGCGTGCCGGGCCGTCACATGGCCGATCTCGTGGCCGAGAACGGCGGCCAGCTCGGCCTCGCTGTTCATGTGCACGAGCAGGCCGCGGTAGATGTAGATATAGCCGCCGGGCAGGGCGAAGGCGTTGATCGTCGGCAAGTCCACCACATGGAAGCGATAGAACAGCTCCGGCCGGTCCGAGACGGCTGCCAGGCGCTGTCCCACCTTGTCCACGTACTTCACCAGCGGATCATCCGCCGGCATGAGCGGCATCTGCCTGGCGATTTCGGCCGCGGCGCGTTGCCCAAGCGCCAGTTCCTGCTTTTCGCTCATCAACACCAGTTCGGGCTTTTTGCTCACCGGATTGGTGGCGCAGGCCACGAGCAGCAGCGCGGCGGCAGCAACCCGGAAGGGACGCACAGGCCTCATGGGGAAAGGGTCTCCAGGTCGGCGGGACTGTGCAGTGCCATATACAGGCCACCGTGACGGCCGCGGCGGATGACGCCGTGAACGATCACCGTTTGCCCACGTCGAAGGCGGGGTGGATGCGAAAACCAGCGCCGGAAGGAACGCGGCACGCTCACCCCCAGCCGGCCCAGCCTGAAATAGAAACGGGAGCGCCCGAGCCGGGTCACGCGGCCATGGACGACGCGGAACTGGCCGATGTTTCTTGCCGTCACCCGGGTGGCTTCCAGCTCCCTGAAGCGCCGCGTGCGCCAGATGCCGAGCCTCTTTTTCCTCGCCGTGCGTTCCAGTGCCACAAGTTCCCGCGCCCATCGCAGGTTGGGGGTGAAGATGTAGGCGTGCGCCAGACCACGGCGCAGCATCTCCCCATTCACCCATGTGCCGTCGGGAAGGTACACCTGCGCCAGCGTGCGGCCGTAGACATCGTGACGCTCGGCGTCGAATTCCAGGCGCACGGTCTTGCCGGCGATCATTCCGGCCAGGGCCTTCGTCGCCTCGATGCCCATGACCTGGCCCGGTCGCTCCGGATGCGCCACCTCCGGGGCGTTGATGCCGAGAAGTCGGATCCTTTCCCCGGCGGCGGTCTCGAAGGTGTCGCCGTCGAAGACGTATCGCACCTGCACCGGGCGGCTGTTGCCGAGAATGGAGAGGGTGCCGGCCGCAGCCGCACCGGAGAAGACTGCGAGGACGAGCAACAACCCGGCAAGGCGGGAAAGCGGCGACGACATGCGGCGGATTATAGCCGAGTGGAGCGGGAATTGGATGGCCGCCGGTGGCGGGTATCACGTTTTTCGGTGGTATGGATAGTATGTTTGGCGAACGAGCGTAAACCCAGGGGAGCATGAGTGATGCGCAAGTCGCTGTTTTTCGCCTTCTTGTTGCCGATGGCGCTGTTGATCGGTGGTTTGGCGTGGTGGTATGGGCACGCCCAGAGAGAAATTCTGATCGAGCATTACCGCACCGAGGCCCGCCATCACGTGGAAGGGCAGTTGAAACGCATCGACCGCATTCACCGCCAGGCTGCGGCCATGTTACGAGCCTTGGCCAGGGACAAACAGATCCTGCCGTCCCTGGCTGGAGATGCGGCGGCGATCGCGGCGGTCCGGGAGTTGTTTGCCGACATCGCCCACACCGACGCCTTGTACGATCAGATCCGATTGCTGGCCAGGCAGCGGCAGGAGATCATCCGCGTCGAGCGGACGGGCGGCCGCGTGCCTCTTGACCCCGCCAGGGACTTGCAACCCAACGGCGGGCGCTACCACTGCACGCGGACCGCGGCTTGGCCCGCGGGCACGGCCGTCATTGCCGCCTTGCG
>CAZHOU010000052.1:0-9868 GCA_964534165.1 uncultured Zetaproteobacteria bacterium | reverse complement strand
AGAACATCAGCTTCCCAAGCTGAATACGAGGGTTCGATTCCCTTCACCCGCTCCAGATTGCCGATGAACGATGAGATGAACAACGAACTGGTCAGGTTTTCCATCCCTCTGAGTCCCCGCATGCAGTCGTTCCTGCAATTGCGTGACGGTTTGCAATGCCTGGCCTCGGCGATGAGGCTGGGACAACCCTATCCCTGGCTCCAGGCCTGCGCCGATGTGCGCCTCTCGCTCGTCGGTGAGCAGGGCCGCAGGCCCGCCCTCCCGGAGATCGGCGGTCTTCTCTCCGATATGCAAACGCATTTGCAGCAATTGGCCCAAGAGCACCCACGTTTTGGCAAGAGCCTGACCGCCACCTGCGAGATGCTTGCGCAGCACGAAAAATCCATGCACGAAGGCATGGAGGAGGCACTGTCCCTGTTGACCTCGGATGCGTTGATTGAAGTCTGGCTCAATGCCTTGAAGAAGCACGACTGGCTTGGCCATCGACCCTGTCTGCCGCAGGCATTGCCGGTGTTGTGGCGCAACCACGAGCGCAGACAGCGCCTGCATGCCCTGTTGCAAGGTTTGTATGCCGCCGTGATGCAGATGGATGAATTGCTGAACGATTATGTGGTATGGGATCAGCGGCTGGCGGAGGAAGGTTCGGATCAGATCATCCCGGACCGAAGCAAGCGATTCGGCTTGATTATCATCGGCTTGCGTCCGGAGCAGGTGGATCGGGGCGTGGTCCCGGACGTGTCCGGAAACCGCCTCGTGATCCGCTTGCGGTTTCAATTGTGGTCGCCGGGACTGCCAGCGAAGGCGGTGCAGGAGGACGTCCCCTATTGCGCCATGCTCGTGCCCGTCGCCTGACAGGAAATCGAAGGTGGGTGTCCTGGCCGTGGATCGATTTCCCTGTCCCATCTGCAAGAAACCGGTGAGCCGCAAGGCGCCGACCTTTCCCTTTTGCAGCGAGCGCTGCCGACATGTCGACCTGGCGAAGTGGTTTGGCGGGGATTATCGCATCCCAGGCGAAGAGGGGGTCGAGTCGGATGAGTCCGAAAACGATTGACCGCGGCCTCATTCTGGCGTCAACCTCTTCCTATCGCCGCGCCTTGCTCGCACGCCTGCAACTGCCGTTTTCGGTGTGCGCCCCCGAGTTCGACGAAGTCGCACCCGGCAACCTGCCGGCCGCCGAGCTTGTGCGGCACAACACACTGGGCAAGGCCCGTTCCCTCATTTCCCGCCACCCGCTTGCTGCCGTCATCGCTTCCGATCAGGTCGCCGTCTGCGGGGATGCCGTGCTTGGAAAGCCGGGGAACCACGATGCCACCTGTCGGCAGTTGCGCCTTCTGTCCGGCCGGGACGTGGATTTCCTCACTGGGGTGGCGCTGATCGACCGCCAGGGGGAGCGCTACAGGACCGTCACCTACCGCGTTCGTTTTCGGCGCTTGAGCCCCGCGGCCATCGACACCTATGTACGTCTGGAAAAGCCTTACGATTGCGCCGGTGGCTTCAAGTCCGAGGGCCTGGGCATCTGCCTGTTCGAGCGCATGCAGGGGGATGATCCCACGGCCCTGGTCGGTCTGCCGCTGATCACGCTGTGTACCTGGCTCGAGCCGCTCTCCCGTCGGGCCGAGGGCCATGGATCGAGGGCCGGGGGCTGAGATTTCGGGGGTGGGCCATTTTGTGTTGTGGTCCGACGATGGCTGCTGCATGCATCCGGACGACTGACCTGGAATTTTCTGGACGGCGCTTCATCGACCACGATATCCTCCACGATGATCGATGTGGGAAGGCTGCTTCAGCCTGCGCGCAGATGTTGTTTTTCCGGCCACTGGCATTCGTCATAAATCGGGCACACATGGCATTTGGGGTTGCGGGCCGTGCAGGTGTAGCGCCCGTGCAAGACCAGCCAGTGATGGGCATCCCTGCGGAATTCCTCGGGGATGACCTGCATCAGTTTCTTCTCCACTTCCATCGGCGTCTTGCCGGGCGCGAGTCCGGTGCGGTTGGCCACCCGGAAGATGTGTGTATCAACGGCGATCGTGGGACGGCCGAAGACGACATTGAGCACCACGTTGGCCGTTTTGCGGCCGACGCCCGGCAATCTTTCCAGCGCTTCTCGATCGTCCGGGACCTTTCCACCGTGTTCGCGCACCAGAATCTCGCAGGCCTTGATGATGTTTTTCGCCTTGTTTTTGTACAGGCCGATGGAAGAGATGAAATGCCGCAGGCCTTCCTCTCCCAGGGCCAGCATTTTTTGCGGTGAATCGGCCACCTTGAACAGTTTCGCCGTCGCCTTGTTGACCCCGACATCGGTGCTGCGGGCCGAGAGGATCACGGCGACCAGAAGCTCGAAAGGATTGTTGTATTTCAGCTCCGTCGTTGGATGCGGGTTGTTCTGACGGAAGTGCTCGAACATGCGGCGCACCGTCGCCGCCGGCATTTTATTCACGGGTTCGGAGCCTTAAGCGAAAGCACAGCCCGGCGCTTGCGCAGTCCGCCGCCGGGCGCGGGCACATACTCGACCAACAGGATGCTGTCATCCGTGATCTTTTTGATGCGACCGCCGTTCTTGCCCATGTAATTTCCGACATGAACGAGGTGGCCGTTGCCGCTTGGATCTTCCACCATGGCAACGCGTTTTTTGCCGATGCGCATGACGGCGACGAGTTTGAGGGCCGAGAGTGCGAAATCTTCCAGAACTTCGTGTTTGTGCGGCGGCAGGCGAAGACCGGATCGGCCCCTGTCACCGCGAGGGGTGCGTTTTTCCAGATAGGAGGCGAAGGGATCACGCAAGTGCCCGATATCCAATGGCGGCGCCTGAGGCCGGTGACGATGAGCATCGATCGGTGGAGTCGGGGACGGACTTGTGCTTCTGGCCTGCGCGGCGGCGGTCGGAACGATCGCGGTCGCCAGCAAAAAGGCGGCCAGGATCCGCTGCGTCGCTTTCTGAAACTCCGCCCCGGGGTTGCCCATGATGTCGGGAGATTAGCACCCGCATCGCAAATGAAAAGAAGGTCCACTGGCAACTCCGCCGCCGCACGATATATTTTGCGCATGCTGGTGGGTGTGGATACGGGCGGAACCTTCACGGATTTTGTCGCCCTCGATGATCGCGGTCTGCACTTTTCCAAGGAGCTTTCCACACCGCACGATCCGTGCGAGGCCATCCTCCGCGGTCTTGAAAAGATGACGGGCGGATACCGCCACAAACTGGATCTGATCCACGGCTCCACCGTGGCCACCAATGCCATCCTTGAGCGCAAGGGCGTGAGGACCCTGTTTGTGACCAATCGCGGTCTGGAGGATCTGCTTGTGATCGGCAGGCAGACACGTGCCGAGCTTTACGCCCTGTGCCCCATCCCTTCCAGGCCCAGGGTGGAGCGAGGGGATTGTTTTGGCATCGGCGGCCGCGTGGATGCCTCCGGCAAGGAACTGGTCTCCATGGACATCGAAGGTCTGAAAGAGTTGTCCAACCGCATCAGGGATGGGGATTATGAAGCGGTGGCCGTATGTCTGCTGTTCTCCTTCCTCAATCCGGAGCATGAGAAACGGATCGCGGCCTCCCTGCCCGCGGAGGTGTTCGTATCCCTGTCGCACGAGGTGCTGAACGAATACCACGAATACGAGCGTGCCGCCGCCACCTATCTCAACGCCTATGTCGGGCCGCTGGTGCAGCGCTACCTGGAGCGCCTGGATCGAATGCTTTCTCTGCGACGTTTCTATGTCATGCATTCCGCCGGCGGTGTCATGTCCATCGACGAGGCGGGACGCAACGCCGTGCGCATGGTCCTCTCCGGTCCGGCCGGCGGCCTCGTTGCGGCCCGCTTCGTCGGCGAACAATTGTCCCTGCCAAGGCTGATCAGTTTCGACATGGGCGGCACCAGCACGGACGTGTCGCTTTTGACGGGGGATGAATTGCACATCACCACCGAGGCGGAGATCGCCGATTTTCCGGTGGCCGTGCCGATGCTCGATATTCACACGATCGGGGCCGGTGGCGGCTCCATCGCCTGGCGGGACACCGCCGGTCTTTTGCGCGTGGGGCCCGAGTCCACCGGCGCAGATCCCGGTCCCGCCTGCTACGGTCGCGGCGGCAAAAAGCCCACGGTGACCGACGCCAATGTCGTGCTCGGGCGTATTCCCGCGAGTGTGCGTCTGGCCGGCGACATGGCGATCGACGTGCGGGCCTCCGAGCAAGCGGTGGCGGCGCTGGGACGGGAATTCGGCATGGGATTGATGGAAATGGCGCAGGGAATCGTGCGCGTGGCGGAGGAGAACATGGCTGCGGCCTTGCGCGTGGTATCCGTGGAACGGGGCCATGATCCCCGTCAATTCGCCCTCGTCTGCTTCGGAGGTGCCGGCGGTCTGCACGCCTGCTCGCTGGCCGCGGCCCTGGGGATCCCGCGCATCGTGCTGCCCGTGGCGAGCGGGGCCTTTTCCACACTCGGCATGCTGGCGGGAAGGCGTCAGTGCGATCTGTCCCAGAGTCGTCGTTTGCACGTGCGTGAGAAAGGCACCGCGGATGAGGTGGCCCGCATCTTCCGGCACCTGGAGGCGGAGGCCCGGCGCCGCATTCACGGGGGTGACCTGCGTTTCATCCGCGCCGCCGACATGCGCTATCGCGGGCAGGGCTTCCATTTGACGATCCCCTGCGATCGCAGCATCGAGGATCTGGAGGCGGCCTTTGTGGCCGCGCATGCGGCGGCCTACGGCCATACGCTGGATCGGGAGGTGGAAATCATGACCTTGCGCCTGCGTGCCGTGGCCCCGGGCAGGCCGTTGCGATTGCCGCGGCTTGCGCGCGCCACGGCTCCCCCGGAGCGGACGGGAAGTTCCGAGGTTTTCGCGGCCGGCGATACGCCGCATTATCACCGCCTCAATCTGCGTCCGGGCCATCGCCTCATGGGCCCGGCGTTGGTACTGGAAGATACGGCCACGTTGTGGCTGCCGTCCGGCTGGATTCTGGAACTGTCCCCGCACGGTCATTTGTTGCTCCGATGCTCATGAATGCGGTGGAATTGAGCCTCTTTTCCCATCGGCTGGCCGCCGTATGCCGCGAGATGGGCGCCGTTTTGAAACGCAGTGCCCTGTCGCCCAACATCAAGGATCGCGAGGATTTCTCCTGCGCCATTTTTGATGCCGGCGGTGAACTGGTGGCCCAGGCCGCGCACATCCCCGTGCATCTGGGATCGATGGCCTGGTGCATGCGGGATGTCGTCGGGCGCATGCGCTGGCAACGAGGCGATGTCGTGGTTTTCAATGACCCCTTTCTCGGCGGCACGCACCTTCCCGACATCACCGTCGTGGCTCCCGTTGTCACGGCCAATGGCCTGATCGCTTTCGTCGCCACCCGTGCCCACCACGCCGATGTGGGTGGCATCTCCCCCGGCTCCATGGGCCTGCACACCTCGCTTGAGGAGGAGGGCGTGGTATTGCACCCCGAGCACTGGTTCCGCGGTGGACGGGAGCAAAAGGAATTGCTGCAGCGGTTCCTGCTGCGGGCACGCAACGCCGAAGAGCGCCTGGGCGATCTAGCGGCCCAGCGCGCCGCCTGCAAGGTGGGAATTGCACGGATCGTGGATTTGGCGAAGGGCCAGGAGATGACCGCAGGCATGGCGCAGCTGCTCAAAGTCTCCGAGGTCTACGGCCGTCGTGCCATCGCCGACATTCCCGACGGTTCCTATCGGTTTGAGGATGGGATGGAGGACGACGGCCTGGGAAACGGACCGTTGCCCATCCGTGTTCGCGTCGGAATCCACGGCGAGGAGGCTGAAGTGGATTTTGCGGGCACGGCCGGCCAGTCTCCGGGGCCGGTCAATTGTCCCCTGTCCGTGACGGCCGCCGCCGTGTTCTACGTCTTTCGCTGCCTGATGCCGGCGGAGACGCCGCAGACCGGGGCCATCTTCCGCAACGTACGTCTCTCGGCGCCGTCGGGCAGCTTGGTCCATGCCCATCCGGAAGCGGCCGTGGCGGCCGGCAATGTCGAGACCAGCCAGCGCATCGTGGATGTGGTGCTCGGGGCGCTCGCCCAAGCCTGTCCCCAGCGCATACCCGCGGCGGCGCAGGGGACCATGAACAACGTCATCTTTGGTGCCGGAGAGGGTGGCGGCGATTCCTGGGTGTATTACGAAACCCTGGGGGGAGGCATGGGTGCGCATGCACACGGTGACGGCCTTTCAGCCGTGCAATGCCACATGACCAACACCCGGAACACCTCCATCGAGGTGTTGGAAATGCATTATCCGTTGCGGATCCTTGAGTACGCCGTGCGTCGGGAATCCGGCGGTCGCGGTCGCCACCGCGGCGGCGACGGCCTCGTGCGCGAATGGGAAGTGCTCGATCCCTGCACGCTGTCGCTGCTCACCGAACGGCGCCGCACCTCCCCTTACGGTCTGTGTGGTGGCGGCTCCGGCAAGCGCGGCCGCAACCTGCTCGGGCGCGGTGGGTCCTGGCAAAGCCTTCCGGGCAAGTGCGCGCGAGATCTCAAACGCGGCGACAGGCTGCGCATCGAGACCCCCGGTGGCGGCGGCTACGGACGCAAGCGGAAAGGATAACAACGTGCATGTCCTCGGCATCGAAACCTCCTGCGACGAAACGGCGGCGGCGGTCTTGCGGTGCCGGAACGGAGCTTGCCGCATCCTGTCCGAACAACTCGCCTCCCAATCATCCATCCACGCCCGCTTCGGCGGTGTGGTGCCGGAGATCGCCTCGCGGGAACATGTGCGGCTGCTGCCGCCGATGGTCGATGCGGTCATGGAGGAGGCCGGCCTGGAATGGGAGGCTCTCGAGGCCATCGCCGTCACCGCCGGACCCGGCTTGATGGGGGCGCTCCTGGTTGGTGTCTCCTATGCGCGCGCGGCGGGCCTGGTGCAGGGGTTGAAGGTTCTGCCCATCCATCACATGGAAGGGCATCTTTTTGCCGCCGGTTTGAGCGGTGCCATGCCGGCTTTCCCCTTTCTCACACTCCTTGTCTCCGGAGGCCATACCCTGCTCATCCGCACAGACGGTGTCGGCCGCTACTCACTGCTTGGGCAAACCGTGGACGACGCCGCGGGTGAATGTTTCGACAAGTGCGCGCGTCTGCTCGGCCTTCCCTATCCCGGGGGGCCGGCCATCGCCGGACTGGCTGCAAAGGGCGACCCCTCGCGCTTTGCATTGCCGCGGCCGATGCTTCATGCGGGCGGCTTGAATTTCAGCTTTTCCGGCTTGAAAACCGCCGTACTGTATCGGCTGCGCGAACTCGGGGAACCGGACGCGGGGACGCGCGCGGATCTCGCCGCCGGCATCGAGGCCGCGATCTGCGAGGTGCTGGTGGCCAAGGCCCTGCGTGCCTGCCGGGAACAGCGTATTCCCAGGCTCACGGTGGCTGGGGGCGTGGCCGCCAATGCCCGGTTGCGCGAATTGCTGCGCCGCGGCGCCGCCAAGGAGGGCATTGCCCTGTCGCTGCCCGAAGGCCGTTATTGCACCGACAACGCCGCCATGATCGCGTACGCCGGCATCCTGCGGCTGCAACATGGTCTGGAGGCGCCGCAGACGTGGGATGCGCGTCCCCGCTGGCCTCTGGCTGTCCCCGCATGAGCGGACTCGTCCTCCTGACCACCTCCTATCCCGCCGCCGGGGGCGGTGAGGACGGCAAGGCGGCCGCCGGCGGCTTCGTGGCCGATGTGGCGCAGGCGCTGGCCGAAGAGACGGAGGTGCATGTGGTGGCGCCGGCGCTTGAGGATCTGCGCACACGGGCGGGGCGGCTCACCGTGCATCGCTTTTGCGCCCCCCGCTTGCCGCTGTCGTTGTTGCAGCCAGGGAATCCCATGTACTGGCGGCCCATCGTGCACACCCTGCGCCGAGGCCAGGTGGCGCTCGACTCCGTGCTCGAACGCGAGGATATCGCGCATGTGCTCGCCCTCTGGGTTCTTCCGAGCGGCTGGTGGGCTCATCGCGCCTGGATGCGCAGCGGCATTCCTTATTCGACCTGGGCCCTGGGCAGCGACATCTGGAGCCTTGCCGGCTTACCGCTTGTGCGTGGATACATGCGGCGGGTGCTGCGCGATGCCCGCCATCGCTTCGCCGACGGCCGTCTGCTGGCGAAAGAGGTGCGGGAGATCAGCGGTATGGATTGTGCTTATCTTGCCAGCGCCCGCAACCTTTCCGTGGCGGGCGGAAGAGAAAAATCGAGCCATCCGCCCTACCGGCTGGCGTTTCTCGGACGCTGGCATCCGAACAAGGGGGTCGATCTCCTGTTCGATGCCCTCGATCGCCTTGCAGCCGCGGATTGGACACGGATCGAGGAGGTGCGTATCGCCGGTGGCGGGCCGCTGCAGGCTATCGTGCATCGGCGCGCCGAAAGACTTGCCGCCGCCGGCCGTCCTCTTCGACTTCTTGACTATCTGGACAGGGAACAGGCGGCGTCCTTGTTGCAATGGACGGATTACCTGCTGCTGCCTTCGAGGCGGGAGAGTATTCCGGTGGTTTACTCGGATGCCATGCGTTCGGGAACCCCCGTCGTCTGTACGCCCGCGGGGGATCTGCCCTGTCTCGTACTCGAGGGAGGTTCCGGAATCGTGGCGAGCGAGATCGGTGCGGCGGCCTATGCGCGGGCCTTGCATCAGGCCCTTGCGCTCTCACCGCGGAAATTCACCGACCGCCTGCGGCCGCTGGCGGCCCAGTTCGATGTGTCGCACGCCGCGCAGAGGATTTTAGGCTGCTGTCTGTCGATTTCGTGGTAGGCTGGCCGGATGGCAAAGCGGACGAAAACCCTGTTGATCCTCGGTTGCGGCTATGTTGGCGGCATGTTGGCCCACGCATGCCTTAAGGCCGGCATGCGCGTCGTCGGCGTGACCCGCAGTCGTTCCCGCGCAGCCGGCCTGAACACGGCCGGCATTCGGGCCGTCGTCGCCTCCGGACCCGAGGAGCTGACGGACGATGTTCTGGATGGTTGCCAAATCCTCGTTGATTCCATCCCCCTCGAACGGGAGAGGGGGCAAGTCCATGCCGGCCAATGCCGCTGGTTGCCGCATCTCGCCGGGCGCCTGCGTTCACTGGAATGGGCGGGGTATCTTTCCGCCACCAGCGTCTATGGGGATGCGGGTGGTGCCTGGGTGGATGAGACGACCCCCTGCCGGCCCTCGAGCGCGCGCGGCCGAGAGCGTCTGCGTGCGGAGCGGGCCTGGCTGCAGTCAGGACTGCCGGTGGAGGTGTTCCGTCTGGCCGGAATCTACGGCCCCGGAAGAAACATCGTGGCCCGGCTGCGCAACGGCGGCTACAAGGTCATACGCTGGCAACCGCCGCACTGGTCCAGCCGCATTCATGTCGAGGACATCGTGGCGGCGCTCATGGCGGCCATGCGGCACCCGCGGCCGGGAAGAATCGTCAATCTTGCCGACGACCTGCCGTTGCCACACATCGATTACGTGCAAGAGGTGGCGAAGATGGCCGGGGCTCCGGCACCGATCGTGTTGAGTCCGGAGGAGGGGTGTCTGCACCTGTCACCGGCCCAGATGGCCTTCTTTTCCGAAAGCAAGCGGGTGGGCAATCGCCTGCTGCATCGCGAATTGCTGCCGCAATTGAAATATCCGACGTTTCGGGAGGGGATCGCGGCCTTACTGTAGGAGATTCCGGCGCGTCCAGCGCTTTTCCCGGATGGCAAGCAGGCAGGATTGCTCGTCCTCGTAGTGCTCGACGGACAGGCGCAGAATACGCCCCATCACCCAGCGGCCGACGAAATACCCGTTGCGGTCGTGCATGCAAGCGTATTTCCAATCCTCCATTCCAGGCCTCCTTCACGAACTAATCGGGGTAGGCTTTATGCTGGCAAGATCTCGAAAAGGCTCAGCCTTTTCCAATATGAAATGAGCCTGAAATATCTGATGCGTCTGTCCATCAT
>CAZHOU010000051.1:0-9877 GCA_964534165.1 uncultured Zetaproteobacteria bacterium | reverse complement strand
TGCTGTGCTGCCATGCTGCCGGCGCCTGCAACAGCCGGCGCGGGAGGAAATCAAGGCCTTGCCCACACTGGCGGCGATCACTGATTTTCAGCCGACGGCGCAGCAAACCGTGGCACCGGAGGGGCGGTCCTTCATGCTGATCGAACAGCTCTCGGACCAGGAGGCGCTGGATTTCTTTCGCTTGGCGCGGCTGGTGCGCAAGGAGGAGGGCGTGGACATCGTACGCCAGGGCGAAACCGGCAGCAGCTTCTGGATCATTCTCGGAGGTGGAATGCGCATCCATCTATCGAACCCGGACGGGGGCGAGATCCGCATCGGCGAACTCGGACCCGGCCAGTTTTTCGGGGAATACGCCTGCCTCTACCATCTGCCCCGCTCCGCAACCGTGACCGCAATCAAGCCTTCCGTGCTGCTGGAGTTCTCCGAGACGGCGCTTGCGCGCCTGATGCAGCAATCCCCGCTGGCGGGAGAGCAGATGGTGCGCACGATCCGATCGCGGGTCGTCCAGGCCATGTCCCGCAGCCACCCGGCCATGGCCGCCCTACCGGATGCCGACCGCCGCTGGCTGACCGAGGAGGCGAACATCCTCGAATTTCATCCGGGGGACCTGATTGGCCGACAAGGGCATCTGAACAAGGCCTGTTACGTGATCGTTCACGGCTCGGTGAAGGTGTGCGTCAAGCGCGAACGGGAAACTTTGTGCGCGATCTTGAAAAAACAGGAGATGTTCGGAGATATCAGCGCCTATCTGCGCCTGCCTCTCAACGCCGAGATCCGGGCCGCGGAACATTGCCTCGTTTGCCTGATGCCGGGGAAGATCTTCCATTCCTTCATGAACGTGTACAGCGACTTCGAGAAATGGGTGCAGAAGGATGCATTGAATCGCATCCAGCAGTGGACGCATGGAGCGGAATAGTTGCCGGTAACCTGAGATTGCTTCGGGCTGCGCCCTCGCAATGACAAGGAAAGGGGCAATCTCGCATTGACAAGGGCGAATCATTCCGCCTGCGACGCGCCAAACAGCCGCTGCGCATGCGGCAGCAACCCTTCCTCCACCTCCCTTCTCGACACCCCCAGGCCCAGCGCACGCAGGGAAGTCACCGGTGCATCCCGCATGCCACATGGGATGATGCCGGTGAAATGTTCGAGATTGGGATCGATATTCAGTGCAACGCCGTGGTAGGTGATCCATTTGCGACAGCGGACACCGATCGCCGCGATCTTTCTTTCGCCCACCCACACGCCGATACCGCGATGGCTGCGCCTGGCCGTCACGCCCCATGCCGCCAGGGTGGCGATGATCATCTCTTCCAGCCGCCACACATGCCGGTGCAGATCGCGCTCGCATCGCAAATCGGCGATCACGTAACAGACCAGTTGGCCCGGTCCGTGGTAGGTCACTTCCCCGCCGCGGCCGCTCGAGTGCACCTCGATGCGTTCGCCGTCGAACTCGCGTCGGAGAATGTCCGTTTCGCGGCCGGAGGTGCCGATCGTGTAAACCGGCGGGTGCTCGGTCAGGATCAGGGTCGGCGGCATGTGTCCGGCCAGCAAAGCCGCCACGATCCTCTCCTGCTCGCGCACGGACTGCGGGTACGGCTGCAGGCGGTGACGGATCACCTGCAAGCGGACGGGTGTTTCCGGAATACCCGTGCGAACGCCGCCCTCCGGCCGGGCTTCAGGCGCGGGCATGCCTCTTCCTCACGACGGCAATCGTAGAGACAAGGAAGAAAAAAAGCACCTCCACTGCGGTCAGGAACAGGCGGTAGGAGATGGCCACGAGCACGGCCAAATTCGGTCCCGAGCCGGTTGCGGAGGTGAGAAAAAGCACGATCACCCCTTCCCGAACCCCCAACCCGGCGGGGGCGAAAACGGCCAGCATGCCGGTGATGCCGGCGAGATTGACGATCGCCGTCGCCAGCAACAGTCCGGCGGCTGTCAGCGGCATCGGGGTCAGGGTATTGGCGAAGAGCAGGAACACCGCTCCTCCCCCAAGGGCGAGAAGAATGTAGAGAGACAGAAACACAATCGCCTTCTTCACCGCCAGAGGTTGGATGCGGGCATATCCCGCGGCTCCTCCGCTCATGGCGGCAAACAACCGCGGGAACAGGGGAGAAACGGTGACCGCAAGGAGTGTCAAGGCGGCAACCACCAGAAAAAGAGGCAGCAGCGGCTGCAGGGGAAAGGCCGGGAGCGGTACAAGCAGCAATGAAACCCCGGCTGCGAGCAGGGCACCGACTCCGGAAAGAAGCAGCTCGTAGAGCGAACCCGCAACGACGGCGCCACGGCTGAAACCAAAGTGTTTGAGGTGATAGACACGGCTGATCAGCATGGCCACCTTGCCCGGAATGTAGCGCCCCAGATAACCGATCATGAAGATGCGCAACCATTCCAGGACCGAAAGTCCTCGTCCGGCATCCTGCAGCCGCCGTTGCAACAACGCCCAAAGCAAGCCGGAGGCGGCAAAGAAACACAGGCCGGCGACGGTGGCCGGAAGCAGGAAGACCGGCTGCACGGACTCGAGATATTGCCCCAGGGCGGCACGATGGGCGATGACAAAACCACCGATAAACACCAGCACCAGGATCGTGTAAGCGCCGGCAAGGCCTCTTTTCACGCAAGCCTTCACGTGGCCTTGATGCGCTTGACGACCCTGGCCGGCACCCCGGCCGCCAAGCTGCCGGACGGCACGTCCCGATGCACGACGGCACCGGCAGCGATGATGCAATTCTCGCCGATGTGCACGCCCGGCAGAACCGTGGCACCGGCGCCAAGATAGACATTGTCGCCGATCTCAATGCCGGCACAAACATCGCCGTAGCCCCGTTCACGCAACGCCGGAACGCCCATGATCGTGTGCGTCAGCAACGTGCAGCGCATTGAGATCACGACATGGCGGCCGCACTGAATACGCCCGTGGGTGTCCAGAAGCACGTCGCGGCCGATATGGCCATCGTCGCCGAGATGCAGATTGGAGAAGACCGTGTTGGTCAGCAGAAGAGGCGTGTAGATGCGGCAACGCCGGCCGATCCCGGCCCCCAGCATACGCAGCATGGGCGCGGCCGCAGCCGACGGCAGCAACAGGAACAGCTTGTTGACGGCCTCCAGGACCGTGTGCCGATAAATCCGTCCCCACATTACGGCTTTTCCTGCGTGTGGATGGCCGCCAACTGCTCGGCCAGAAGCCCCATCAGAAAGACCAGCACCGCCACGATCAACAACAGCGCCGCCATGTTGGTGAAATGCCCGTGGTAAAGTGTGTAGATGGAATAACCGACCCCGAGCATGCCGAAGAAAAAGCTGACCGGCAGGAAAACGCGCATCGGCGAGAAGAGCGTCACCAGCTTCAGGATGATCAGGAAGAAGCGGGAACCGTCGTGCAACGGCCGAATCTTGCTCTTGCCGTGGCGCGGTCGCGTGTGGATGGGTACGTATTTCAGGTTGGCGCCTGCCTTCAGCATGGCCATCGTGGATGTGGTGGGATAGGAAAAGCCGTTGGGAAAGAGGTGCAGATAGGGCAGGATCATGTTCCTTTTGAAGGCCCGGAAACCGCTCGTCAGATCGCGCACGGGGAAACGGGTGGTGTAGCTGGCAAAGGCATTGAAAAAAGAGTTGCCGATGCCGCGCAGGATGCCGGCCTGCCCCTTCATGTCGCGCGCACCGACGACGAGATCGAACTCGGGGAAATGTTCGAGCAAGCGGGCGATATCCTTCGGATCGTGCTGGCCATCGCCATCGAGCAACACGGCGACGTCGCCGCCGGCGGCACGCAGGCCGCTCTTGACGGCGGCTCCGTTGCCCTTGTTGTAGGGATGACGGATGACCCGGGCGCCCGCCTGTGCCGCCAACTCGCCGGTACGGTCCCGCGAGCCGTCATCGACGACGATCAGCTCCGCCCGAGGATGGAGAGCACGGATCTCCCGCACCAGGCCGGCGATGGCGCCTTCCTCGTTGTAGGCGGGGATGATGATGCTGATCTTCACGGTCCGATCCGGCGCAGTTCGTAGTCGCCCTGCCGGGCCAGAAGGCGGCTGTGGGCCAGAAAGGTCCGCCATTTCCCGCCCAACTCACGGCCCAGGGTTCGCTCCGTCAATTTGCGCTGCATCATCAGGTAAGACTGCGGATAGGGGGGGCCCGATGCAATCATCCGGCGCAAGGGTGCGACCGCATTGGAGGAGGCGACCCGAAAGGTGCGCGCGAGGTAGTAGGCGCGGCCTCCCATCCACAACAGGTGGACCTCCGCCCCCTCGGGCAGATGGCGCTCACCCCAACGCATGAGGGCATAATCCGGCACGTGGCGCTCGAGAAAGAAGTCCCGCCCGTGCCGCCAATAGTCCCAAGGCGCCAGATGCGCGAAGTAGATTCCGGTGGATAGAAGCCCCGGCAGGAAACTTGCCGCCACGGCCATCCGTGCCGGACGTGTGCGCACATGCATCAGGGCCACGGCCACGAGCGGCAGCAGCAGGGTCATGCCGGGCAGCCAGTAACGCGCCCGCACGTCCGTCGTCAGGGCGAACGCGGCATAGATCGCGGTGGCCAGGAGCAGCGATGAAATGCGGGATGAACGCGGCCGCCAGCATGCCACCGCGGCCAGCAACCACAACGGCTGCAACATGCCGTCGAACAGCCGCGGCCGATCAACCTCCCCCCAGAAGAACTGCCGCAGTGGAGCCAGCAGCGCCCAGGGCATGGATTCATGGTAGGCGCCCATGCGATAGATCGGCCATGGAACGCCCCCTTGCCCGAGGGGGTACAGGAACTGGCCGAACGACAGACGGTTGCCGACGTACCACCCGGCGGCCACCAGCACCGGTCCGACCGCGGCCTGGAGCATCCAGCGTACCAACCGCGGTGAACGCCGCCAGCGCCAGGCCAGCGCCGGCAGGGCGGCCACCGCCAGAGCCAGGCCGTTGTATTTCACCAGGGCGGCGGTCCCGAGCACGGCCCCGAATATCCAGCCCCGATGGCGATCCCAGCGCGGCTCGGTCAGCATGACGGCCACACCCGCGGCCGCGGCGCAAAGCCACAGGTCAACGTAGGTCCAGGTGCACAGCGCCGCCACAACCGGCGCCGTGATCCAGGCCAGCAGGGCAATGGACGAGGAGGATGCATCCGCATGCAGATTGCGCATGCTCCGTTCCAGCAGGACCAGGCTCAACAGGGCACCGCAGGCATGCCACAGAGAGGCCGCCCAATCCCAGGGGCGGCCCGCAAACAGGACATACGGAATGTCCGCCAGGGGCGGGAAGGCCGAAAAGGGAAAATCGCTGCTGCGCCAGAACCATCCATGCCGCCCCCAGAGCAGCGGCAACACGAGATGGTCGTTCAGGGCGTCGCGTGAAAATGGGGGCACCAGACCAAGGAACGCAAACAAACCCCAGGCAAGCAAGGCCGGCGCCAGGGGATGGGAAAAGAATACCGAGGCGGATCTCTTCATCCGGCCAGGGTCAGGCTCGCAAGCCAGGCCATCCAGCCGCCCGCCGCCACAGCTGCCAGCAACAGCCGCCGCCGTGGCCACAGCCAGATCAAGCGGCAGGAAGCGCCGATCCAGAGGGCAAGGAAGAGAAATTGCAGCAACACCCACATCCGGCTTGGATCCCGGGGATGGGCCGCCAGCAGCCGTCTGCCCTCCTCCATGATGGCCGCACGGGACAGAAAACCCTGTGTATCCGTGGATGCCGCCAGGTATGCGATATGGGCATCGGCCTCCCGCAGCAGGCGGGTATGAGGCTGACCAAGAAAATGACGCGAGGCAAGGAGCGCTCCCCGCATCCGCCGCCATCCTTCCAATGCCAATCTTGGCTCTCGTTTTTCAAGACGCAGGCACAGCCGTCGCATACCGGTGATGGCCGCGTTGGCCGGACCGGAAAGCGGCAGGTAGGCATGGACGGCGCGCTCGAAATGCACGAGTGCCCGTTCCGGCCGCCCTTGCTTGAGGCTTAGCCGCGCGTCTTCGAGCTGACTGTGGGCGATCCAGCCTGTGCGTGCAAGGAGGGAGACGAAAAACAACACCAGGAGTACCAGGAAGACGCGCACGGAAGGATGCATGGAGATTCTCACCGGGATGGCGCGACCGTGATCCGCATACGCGCACCGGCAACGAGGATTGGGTTGTTTGCGGCTTTGCGGCGTGAACGTACCATGGCCTCAGTCCCGGCGGGCGGCCACATACAGATAGGCCGCGGAGACCAGACACAATACGGCGTAGGCGGCGGCCGTCGCCCATGCCGCACCCATGGCCCCGTAGTCGGGCACCCAATGCAGATTCAGTGCAATATTCGCCATCCCCCCGGCCGTGGCACCGTAAAGGAAGGCCTGGCTCTTTCCGGAAAGAAACACCACCCCCGAAAGAATGTAATACAGGCCATAGAAAAGAAAGGCCAGAAGGATGACCCCAACAACATCGCCGGCCCCCGCATACTGGGCCGGCGCAATCCAATGCAGCACCGGGCCGCGCGCCAGATAGAGGAAGACCGCCAGCAACACCAGCACCATCATGCCGGCCGTGGCCGAGAAGAGATAGAAGCGCCGTGTCTCGAGTGCCGATTCCCGGCGGTGGATGCGCAGCAACATCGGCACCCAGCCCGTGTGCATCATGGTCATGCAGATCAACATGACCGATGCATATTTGTAGCCGAGGGAATACACCCCCACCACACTCGGACCGTGATAGAGATTCAGGATGTAGCGGTCGCTGAGATCGATCACCCACAAGGCCACGGCCGCGGGCACCAGGGGCAGACCGAAGCGCAACAGGCGCCGGGCCAATTCCGACCCCTCCGGCATGGAGGAGAAGAGAAGCGGCAGACAGGGGCGCAACACCCAAAGGGATACGAGTGAATTGGACAACACGTTGGCCAGCAGCACCCCTTCCACACGCATGTGCAGGACGAGGATGAAGAGCAGGTTGAAGGCCACGGAGCCGGCGGCGCCGGCCAGTCCGAAACGAAGAAACCGCGCGGCCTCTTCCCGCGCCCGCAGCCAGGCGAAGGCCATCGTCACCAGCAGCCCGGAGACCAGGGCCGCAAGCCAAAGCAACACCAGGACCGGCGTCCAGAACGTCCCCAAAAGGCGCGGCGGCAGCGGCAGCAGGATGGCCAGGCCCGCAAGGGCGAGCAGGACCGCCACGGCGACAAGCTGCAGACGGATGGAAAGCGCCAGTGCCCGCAGCCGCCGTCGCTCATCCTCGGTCTGATGGAAGGCGCGCAAAAAGGAATTGCTCATACCGAGCCCGCAGAGCATGGAGGAGAGGGAAAGATAGACGTTGAGCAGTTGCAAAATTCCGAACGTGGCCGTATTCATGGCGTGCACGTACAAGGGGATCAGCAAAAAGCCCACGGCGGCCTCGGCACCGCCCATGATGCCGTAGATCAGGGTTTGGCTGAACAGCGCCCGGCCATGTTTCCCGGCCGTGGTGTCGGTAGGCATCGGCTCCTACCGCGGTCGCAGGGAGCGGCTGTGCACGGAAACGCGGGTGGCCGGCTTGAAAAAACCGGGCTTGATCTCGTCCATTTCCCGGCAGCGTACGAAAAGCGGCGCCCCGCGACAAGCGCTGTGCTTGTCAGGATCCGGCGCATCCATGAAGATACCAACTGGCGATGACGGACCCGGCGGGGCAGGATGCGCCCCGAGGCCGGATGCCAAGGAGTGGACGCCGTGATTCTCGTCGTGGGTGACATCATTGTGGATGAATTTGTATGGGGTGACGTCTCGCGTATCTCACCCGAAGCGCCGGTGCCGGTGGTGCACGTGGAAAAAGTCGATCGCAGGCTGGGCGGATCGGCCAACGTCGTGCGCAACCTGCATGCGATCGGAGTTCCCTCGGCCATGTTCGGTTTCGTCGGTGACGATGATCCCGGGCGCTGGGTGCTGCAACGGCTGCGGCAACTGGGTGCGCAGGCCGAAGGTGTTCTCACCAAGAAAAACAGCCGCCCCACGGCCATCAAGACGCGCATCATCGCCCGCCACCAGCAGGTCGTGCGTTTCGACCGCGAATGGCTCCAGGCCGTCTCACCGGAGACCTGGGCACAACTGCAACGAAAAATCCTCGCCGCCCTGCCGCGAGCCGAAGCCGTGATCCTTTCCGATTACGGCAAGGGCGTGCTGACGCCTCCGGCACTGTCCGGTTTGTTGCCGCAACTCCAAAGCAGGCTCGTGGCGGTGGATCCCAAGCCCGAGCACACGGATGCCTATCGCGGCGCCACCCTGATCACCCCGAATCTTGCCGAAGCCGCCGCCATGGCCGGCATGGAGGCCGTCAATGAGGATGCCCGGGTGGAAGCCATGGCCCGCAGGCTGCATTCACGCCTGGATTTGCGCTACGTTTTGATCACCAGGGCCGAGAAGGGTATGACCCTGTTTGACGGGAAGAGCTGCCATCACATTGCGGCCACGGCGCGCGAAGTCTTCGATGTCACCGGTGCGGGGGATACGGTCATCGCCGTCTTCACGGCCTGCCTGGCGCGGGGCGACGACGCCCTGACCGCGGCCGTCTACGCCAATCGCGCCGCCGGCGTCGTGGTCGGCAAGGTGGGGACGGCCACCGCCGCCTGGGAGGAAATCGAAGAGCAATCATGAACGTATTGGTCGCCATCCCGGCGCGTTTCGCCTCCAGCCGTTTTCCCGGCAAGCCTCTGGCCCCCCTTGCGGGCAGGCCGGTGATCCTGCACGTGGTGGAACGCGCCCTGGCGGCGGCGGTGGGTCCTGTATTGGTGGCCACCGACGATGACCGGATCGCCGCGGCGGTCGCCGGTTCGGGAGCGGAGGTGTGTCTGACACGCAGGGACCACGGCAGCGGCACGGAGCGCTTGGCCGAGGCCACGGCCGGACGGCGGTGCGACATCGTCGTCAATGTGCAGGGGGACGAACCGTTGATCGAACCGGAGGCCATCCGTGCCGTCCTGGAACCTCTCGAGAGCGATCCCGAACTGCCCATGGCCACCCTGGCGCACCCGATCCGGGACGAGTTTGATCTCGAGAGCGCCAATGTGGTCAAGGTGGTGTGCGACGTGCGCGGCCATGCGCTGTATTTCAGCCGCGCCCCCATTCCCTTCCTGCGCAGCGAGGCGGCGGTGACGCCCTTGCAGCATGTAGGCCTTTATGCCTACCGCCATGCCTTCTTGCAGGCTTATCCGACCCTGCCGCCGGCGCCGCTGGAGCGGGCCGAAAGCCTGGAACAGTTGCGCGCCCTCTCCCACGGTTATCGAATCGGCGTGCGGGTCGGCGATTTTCACTGCATCGGCATCGATACGCCGGAGGATCTGCGGCGGGTCGAGGAACGCCTGGGCGGCGGCAAGGGTGCGCGCGCATGATGTCTGCGGACGATCATCCCGAAGACGGTGGAAGTGGAATGAAGGAAGAGGCCGCGGGTTTCGAGCGTCTGCCGCTGCGCTACAAAAATGTGTTCCTCGATGTCGCCAGGCCGATGCGATGCGCGCCGGGGGCGGTGATCTGCCGCCAGGGCGAGTCCGACCGGAGACTGTTTTTGCTCACACGCGGTCGCTTGGCCGTGCTGCACGAGGACAGCCACGGCCGTCGCACCAAGGTCGGAACGCTGACACCGGGGCATGTGTTCGGGGAACTCAACTTCATCTTCGGCGACAGGCGCATCGCCTCCGTGGTGGCCGAGACGGAATCGGTCGTGCATGGCCTGGAGAGATGGCAGGCCAATGAGATCATCTCCCGCATGCCGAGCCTGTTTCATTTTCTCGAACGGGTGGGCCTGCAACGCTGGAATCTTTCCTCCCTGCTGGTGCACCCCCTGCTGCAACCCCTGTCCATGGATCTCCGGCGTCGGCTTGCCCGCGAGGCCTATTTCCTCACGCTTGAGGGGGGAAACGTGCTGGAGGACGTCGGACATGGGCTCGTACGTTGGTGGTTG
>CAZHOU010000050.1:0-9986 GCA_964534165.1 uncultured Zetaproteobacteria bacterium | reverse complement strand
GGCGCCGAGGCTGCCCGCACGCCCTCCCGGGCGTCCTAACCTGCTCTGCGTCACGGCGCGGGGCGGCGGCGCGAGAGGCCGGCAAGCATCGGCCCGCTCAGGTTGTGCCAGATACTGAACAGGGCGCCGGGAAGGGCTGCAAGGGCGCTGAAGTGACTCACAGCCAGGGCGACGGCAAGGCCGGAATTCTGCATGCCCACCTCGATGGCCACCGTGCGACAGCGTCGGATGTCCTGCCCTCCGTATCGGGCGCCGAGATAGCCGAGGGTGAGTCCCGCGGCATTGAGCAGGATGACCACGGAGAGCGTTCCTGCTCCCGCCCGCGCAATCGGATCGTGATCCAGACCGGTGATCACGCCGACGATCCAGGCGATGACCAGCATCGAGAAAAGGGGCAGAAAATCCTGGAGCAGCCGCTCGCCGGGGGTCCAGAAGGCGCGCAGGCCGACCCCGACCAACACCGGCGCCAGCACGATCTCGATCACGCTCAGAAACAGCGACGCTGGATCGACGGGCATCCAGGCGGAGGCGAGCAGCCATACCCACAGCGGGGTCAGAAGCGGGGCCAGGAGTGTCGAGGCCGTGGTCATGGCGATGGACAGCGCCACGTCCCCCCGGGCCAGCCAGGTGACGACGTTGGAGGCCGTGCCCCCGGGGGCGGCGCCGACCAGGATCAGGCCCACGGCCAACTCCCTGGGAAGACCCGCGGCGACCGCGAGCAGCCAGGCCGAAAGCGGCATGATCAGAAACTGCAGGCAGACCCCGATCACGACCGGCCCACCGGCCGACCGGAGTCCTTTCAGGTCGGCGGGAGTCAGCGTCAGTCCCATGCCCAGCATGACGAGCGCCAGCATCCCGGCAATAAAGGTCTTGCCGACAGCGGCCGCCTCAGGATGTGTATATCCCCACAGGGCACCCGCCAGCACCCACAGGACGAACACGTCCTGCGCCCAGGCCGCCATCCTGGAGATCCTGTTGCCGAAGGATCCGCATCCCGTTCTCAAGCCGTGGAGACCTCGCGCAACAGCGCCAATGCATTCACACCCAGTCGGCGCCGGCCCCAAAGCAGGTGCAATCGGCTGCCGCCGTTTTTCCGCCACAGATGCGCGGCATGAATGCCGGCCAGCAGCAGGGCGCGTACGAGACGTGTGTTCTCGCTCCGGCGCAGGTGGTCGGGCTTCCCGCGCACGAGGATACGGGGTTTGAGGGTGCTGACCGTGTTTCCATAGAGTTCGGCGATGGCGGCGATCACGCTCTCGTGCATGACATCCCCGAAGTACTCGATTTGTTTCTCGATGCGCCGCATGCCCTCCGCCAATTGCTGCACCATCTCGTTGCGCCGGGAGAGCTTGTGTTCGAGGACGATCATGGCTGCCGTGTATGTGAGCAATTCCCGGGTACCTTCCACGCTTTCACGGCGCAGCAGGCGCGAGAACAGGAACAGACCGGTTCGCACCCCTGTTAAGCCTCCATAGGCCCGCTCCGCATCCAGGCCGTGGACGAACAGGCTGCCGACGACGGTTCGGATCTCTCCCGCATCGGCCCCGCCCTTGCGGGCGATTCCACGCACCAGATGTGCGCATTGGGTCATGGCAGCGAGGGCCACGATGCGATTGCGGGCGGCTTGATCACGTGGTGTCGTCATGATCCGCACACGGTGGCTTCATACTCGCATGAACCGATGTTCTTTCCAGCCTGCATTATTACATGCGACAGCATTTGTGAATCATGCAGGCCAGGAGCCGCCTTCACTCGATTTTCCCCCATGGCGATTTTCTGAGCCACTGTTCGAATTCCTTGGCTGCCATTGGCCGACCCATGTAATAGCCCTGGGCGCGGTCGCAGCCCATAGCGGCGAGCAGCCGCCAGGCCTCCTCGCTTTCCACGCCTTCGGCGGTCACCGTCAGGCCGAGGTTGTGGGCGAGCTGGATGGTGGCGGTGACGATCTTTTTGCTGCTCTCGTCGTGGGCCATGACGCCGACAAAGCTCTGGTCCACCTTCAGCTCATCCAGGGGCAGATCCTTCAGATAGGCGAGCGAGGAATAACCGGTGCCGAAATCGTCGATGGACAGGGCGATGCCCATCTCGTGAATGCGGCACAACATGGCCCGTGCCCGTTTTGGGTCGGCCATCATGCCGGTTTCGGTGATCTCCAGCATCAGGGCTTCCGGTTTCAGCCGCCGCCTACGGAGAAGGGCGTGGATGCGATCGGGCAGATCGGCCTCGGTCAGGTTGCGGGCCGCCAGATTGACGGCGATGGTGAGCGGAAGGCCCTGCCGGCGCCAGGCCGCCGCCTGTTTTGCGGCCGCATCCAGAAGCCAGGACGTAAAATCGTGGATCAGGCCGGACTCTTCGGCCAGCGGAATGAACATGTCCGGCGGAATGAAGCCTTTCTTTGCATGGTGCCAGCGCACCAGCGCCTCCACGCCGGCGATCCGGCGGCTGCGCATGTCGATCTTCGGCTGGTAGTGGAGCTGCAACTCACCTCCTACGATGGCCTGGCGAAGTTCACCCACCAGCGCCAGATGCTCGGCCTGATAGCGTTCCATGGCCTTGTCGTAGAAGGCGCAGCTCACCTGCTGCCGCTTGGCGGCGTCCATGGCGATCTCGGCCCGCCTCAGGATCTCTTCGGCACTTTGCCCATGGTCGGGGAAGAGGGCGATGCCGATGCGGGCGTCCACGTCGATGCTGTAGCGCTGCAATTGCATCGGCTGGCGCATGCAATCAAGCAGCTTGTGCGCCGTCTCCGTCACCTTGTCCGGATCGTGCAGGCCGGGCCAGTAAACGGCGAAGATGTCGCCGCCGATACGGGCCATCACCGCCGTTCTGCCGCATGCGGCTTTGATGCGTTTGCCGGTTTTGACCAGGGCCTGATCACCGGTGGCGTGCCCCAGCACTTCGTTGACGGCGCGGAAGCGGTTCAAACCGAGATAGAACAGGGCAAACGCCTTCTGCATAGTGACGGCTTCATCCATGCGTTCGGCCAGGGCACGGCGATTGGGCAGGCCGGTCAGGGGATCGTGCAGGGTCATGTGCACCAGCTCCGCTTCGTGCCGCTTGCGCTCGCTGATGTCCTGCACGATACCCAGGAAGTGGCGCCGATCCTCAAAGGGGATTTCGGCCACCAGCAGTTCGATCGGGAAGGAGTTCCCGTCTTTTCTAACGGCTGTCAATTCCCGGCCGCTCGTACCGATGATGTGCGGGATTCCGGTCTCCAGGTAGCGCCGGATGTAGCTGTCGTGTGCACTCCTGTACGGTTCGGGCATCAGAATACGCACGTTCCGGCCGATCACCTCTTTTTCGCTGTAGCCGAAGAGGCGTTCGGCTGCGGGATTGAAACTGCGGATCCGGCCCTTGTCGTCGGCCACGATCATGGCGTTCGGAGCATGTTGCACGATGGCCTGGATCAGGGCGTTGCGTGTCTTCAATTTTTCCTGCATGGCATTGAAGCCGGCAGCCAGCTCTCCGAGTTCGTCCCGTCGCTTCCAGACCAGGCGGTGGGTGCGGTCGCCGGCACCGGCCTGGCGCAGGGCTGTGTACAATTGAGCCACAGGATCGAGGATGAGCCGTCTCAATCCCGCCCACAGGGCGATCCCCAGAAGGAGAGAGACAGCGGCGGCGAGTTCCCATAGCAAGACCCGCATCTCCCGGATGCGCGTTTCCGCAGTGTGGGTGGAGAAGGTGAGCAACAAGACGCCGCGGACGGGGTGGGGATCGTAGCCGTGGCAGCGGGCGCAGACCGGCTTGAAGGGGATGGGAACGAACAGCTGTAGCCGCCCCGGTGCATCCCGGATCACATCCTTGCGTCCGGTCACCGCCTTCTGCGCCCAGCGGCGGTCATCCTCGGGTGCGCGCACCGGTGGTAGCGGCTTGCGGTGGAAGCGCTTTTCACCCAGAAAGCGATTGACGCGTTCGATGGTGCGGGTGTCGCGGAACGCGATGGCACCGTTGCGGCGCAGCACATCGATCGCTTCGACGCCGGGTGTTTTCTGCATGCGCTGCAACCAGTTGCGGGCCAATGTTCCCTCGCCGTTCTCCATCAATACGTGCAGGCTACCCACGAGCGTGGCGGCCAGGGTTTCGGCCTGCTCGATCTCTTCCTGGTGCAGCATCTGCGACTGATGTCGCGTTCCCCACCAGGCCACCATGGAGACGGTGCCGAATAGGATGACGGTCATCATCAGGGCCAGGCGCGTACCGAGGCTTCGTACGGCTCGTTGCAGCGCCGAGCGTGCCCGAAAGGGGCGTTGGCCGCGGCCTCCTTTCATGCGGACGGCAAATGCAGGCTGCCGACCAGGGAGGCGTAGGAGGGCAGAGAATGGGCATGCAGATAATCACGCAGGCCGTCCAGCACCTCGCGGGCGAGCAGTGGGTTGTAGAAGAGGCCGGTGCCGAGGCCGACGGCGTCGGCACCGGTGATGGCGAATTCGATGGCATCCCGCGGGGTGCATATTCCACCCTGACCCAGGATCGAAACGCCGGCCTCGGCCGCGAGTTCCCGCACTTGGTGCAGTTTCCACAGGGCCACCGGCTTGACGGCGGCGCCCGAGAGGCCGCCGGAGACATTCGCCAGCACCGGCCGCCGGCTATCGATGTCCACGGCCATGCCGACCAAGGTGTTGATCAGCGACAGGCCGTTGCTGCCGGCGGCGATGACGCTGCGGGCCACGGCGGCGATATCGGTGCAGTTCGGCGACAGCTTGGTGACAAGCGGCTTGCTTGTGACTGCCCGCATGGCCTCGACCACGCGCGCCGCCATGCCGGGATCGTTGCCGAAATGGACGCCGCCGGCACGCACGTTGGGGCAGGAGATGTTGATTTCCATGGCCGTGACCGGGGAGTCGTCGAAGATGCGTGCGACTTCGGCGTATTCCTCGATCGTGGCACCGTTCACGTTGGCCCAGAACTGGGTCTCGTCGTGCGGCAGTCGCGGCAGGATTCGCTCGACGACAAAGCGGGCCCCCGGATTCTGCAGGCCGATGGCGTTGAGCAGGCCGGAGGGGGTTTCAAAGACGCGGTGCGGCGCGTTGCCGAGGCGCGGCTTGAGCGTCGTTCCCTTCAGGATCACGGCGCCGATGTCGCTATTGGAGAAGCCGTGCACGCGTGTGTATTCGTCGCCGAAACCCACGCAACCGGAGAGGAGCACGATCGGTGTTTGCAGCCTCAATCCGGCGAAAGTGATGGAAAGGTCGGGACTTTTCGGCATGCGGCAAGCATAGTCCTGTTTTTTCCCGAAGACCATGCGAAGAGACCGGTTCGGAGATCAGGAATCAGAAGACCTCTGAACCCTGCTATAATGGCGGCAAGCCCGATGAAGGGGAGGTCCACCCATGCCCGGTTATCGTTGCATCCTTGCGCCCACCGATTTTTCCGAATCCGCCACCGTGGCTGTCCGCGCGGCCGCGGGTCTGGCACGCCAGTACAAGGCCAGACTGCATCTTCTGCACATCGTTGCGGCCCAAGCCTACTATGCCGAAATGCCGGAAATGATGCTGCCGCCGATGGAGGGTTTTTCGCAGCAACTCCTGGAGGCGGGCAGGGAAAAGATCGCCGAACTCGCCGCCGAGCTGGGGAAGGGCATTGCCATCGAAACGCACGTGGAGGAGAGCCCGGCGCGGCCGGCCGACACCATCGCCGACATGGCCGCGAGCGTCGGTGCCGACCTGATCGTCATCGGCAGCCACGGTCGCACGGGTCTGATGCACATCCTTCTCGGCTCCACGGCCGAACGGGTCGTGCGCGAATCCAAATGCGATGTGTTGGTCATCAAGCCGGATGGAAGACGTGAGGCGTGAGATGTGAGACGTGAGATGGGAGATGTGAGGTGTGAGACGTGAGATGTGAGACGTGAGATGTGAGATGTTTGGCGCCTTGGCGGGAGATGATCTCGCAAAGATCGCAAAGCACGCAAAGGGATAACAAGAAATAAGAAGGTTTTCTTTGCGCCCTTGGCGTCTTAGCGAGAGAAACCCGTCTCCCGTCTCCCGTCTTACGTCTCACATCTCACGTTCTTTTTCCCATCTCACATCTCACGTTTTTTTTACTCAGTCCTCAGTCCTCAGCACTCAGTCCTTCTCTTTTCCCCTCAGTCCTCAGTCCCTCGCTTTCCTCTCATTCCTTCACCCTGTATCCGAGGATCGGGGCCAGCCAGCGTTCGACCTCGGTCACGGTCATGCCCTTGCGGCGTGCATAGTCCTCCACCTGGTCGCGCCCAATCTTGCCGACGGTGAAATAGCAGGACTCGGGATGAGCGAAATAAAGGCCGGAAACGGCCGAAGGCGGCCACATGGCGAAGGATTCGGTCAGCTTCATGCCGATGTTCTCTTCCACATCGAGCAACCGCCACATCGTTCCCTTTTCCGTATGGTCCGGGCAGGCGGGGTAGCCGGCGGCCGGCCGGATCCCCTGATATTTTTCGCGAATCATCTCCTTCAGACCGAGATCCTCGTCCCGGGCGTAGGCCCACCATTTTCTGCGTACATCGCAGTGCACCATCTCGGCCATGGCCTCGACCAGGCGATCGGCCAGCACCTTCAGCATGATGGCCGTGTAATCGTCGTGGCGAGCCTTGAACTCCTCGGCCTTCTCGTTGGCGCCGAAGATGCCGACGGCGAAGGCGCCGATGTGATCGCGAACCCCGGCCTCCAAGGGTGCGATGAAATCGGCCAGGCAAAGATTGGGGCGGGCATCCTTTTTGTCCTGCTGCTGGCGCAGAAAATGGAAGCGGGTCAACTCCTGGCGGCGATCGGGATCGGCGAAAACAATGACGCTGTCGTCCGTGGTCGCGGCGGCCGGGAACAGGCCGATGACCGCGCGCGCCTGCATCCAGCCTTCGCGGACGAGGGTATCCAGCCAGCGCTGCGCCTCGCGATAGAGCTTGCGGGCCTGCTCACCCTTTTCTGGATCATCGAGTATGCGCGGGTAGGCGCCGCGCAATTCCCAGGCGGAGAAGAACGGAGACCAGTCGATGAATTCGCGGATACGGGCGAGCGGCAGATCGGTGAGCACATGCACGCCGGGGTGTTCCGGGGGCGGCGGTGTCTTGGCGCGGTCCGGCCTCGCCCTGCGTGAGCGCGCCACCGCAAGCGGCAGCAGGGTGCGCGCCGACTCACGCCCTGCGTGGATGTCGCGGAGGCCGGCGTATTCGCGTTTCAGTTCTGCATGGAAGGCCGGCCGCTGTTCAGCGCTGACCAGGTTCATGGCCACCCCGACGGCACGCGAGGCATCCTTGACCCAGACCACGGGATGATCGTATTCCGGGGCGATCTTCACGGCCGTGTGCGCCTTGCTGGTCGTGGCGCCGCCTATCATCAGTGGAATCGAGAATCCCAGCCGCTGCATCTCCCGGGCCACGTGCGCCATCTCGTCCAGGGAAGGCGTGATCAGGCCCGAGAGGCCGACGATGTCCACGTCGTGTTCGGCGGCCGCCTTCAGGATCGTGGCCGCCGGCACCATGACGCCGAGATCGATGACCTCGAAGTTGTTGCACTGCAGGACGACCCCGACGATGTTCTTGCCGATGTCGTGAACGTCGCCCTTCACCGTGGCCATCAGCACGCGTCCGGCCGTGTGCGTATCCTCGCTCTTTTCGGCTTCGATGTACGGCAACAGCACGGCCACGGCCTTTTTCATGACCCGCGCCGATTTCACCACCTGCGGCAGGAACATGCGCCCGTCTCCGAAAAGATCGCCGACGATGTTCATGCCGTCCATCAGCGGCCCCTCGATGACCTCGATCGGCCGGGCAAACTGTTTCCGTGCCTCTTCCACGTCAGCCTCGATAAAGGTGTCGATACCCTTGACGAGGGCATGCTCCAGGCGCTTCCCGACTGGCCATGCACGCCATTCCTGATCCTCCTTTTTCCTCTCTCCTCCACCCTCGCGGCGATACTTGTCGGCGATTTCAAGCAGCCGTTCGGTGGCGTCCGGCCTGCGGTTCAAGATGACGTCCTCGACGCGCTCGCGCAGCTCCGCGGGCAGTTCGTCGTAGACGGCCAGTTGCCCGGCGTTGACGATGCCCATGTCCATCCCGGCCTTGATGGCGTGGTAGAGGAAGACGGCATGCATCGCCTCGCGCACGGCATTGTTGCCGCGGAACGAGAAGGAAACGTTGGACACGCCGCCGGAAACCAGGGCATGCGGCAGATGTTCCTTGATCCAGCGGGTGGCACGGAGGAAGTCCACGGCGTAGTTGTCGTGTTCCGGGATGCCGGTGGCGATGGCGAAGATGTTGGGATCGAAGATGATGTCTTGCGGCGGGAAGCCCACTTTTTCCGTCAGGATGCGGTAGCAGCGCTCGCAGATGCGAATCTTGCGCTCGAAGGTGTCCGCCTGCCCCTCCTCATCGAAGGCCATGACGATTGCTGCGGCGCCGTAGTCGAGGATGCGGCCGGCATGTTCGATGAACGCCTGTTCCCCTTCCTTCAGCGAGATGGAGTTGACCACGCCCTTGCCCTGCAGGCATTTCAGGCCGGCCTCGAGGATCTCCCACTTGGAGGAGTCGAGCATGACGGGAACCTTGGCGATGTCGGGTTCGCCGGCGATCAGGTTCAGGAAGGTGCGCATGGCCTTCACGCCGTCGAGCATGGCTTCGTCCATGTTGATGTCGATCATCTGGGCGCCGTTTTCCACTTGCTCGCGACATACCTGCAGCGCCGAGTCGTAATCGCCGGCGAGAATCAGGCGCTTGAAGCGGGCCGAACCGGTGACATTGGCACGTTCGCCGACGTTGACGAAGAGTGAGTCCTTGCCGATGTGCAGGGGCTCGAGGCCGGATAAGCGGCATTCCACGGGCAATTCAGGAGGCCGCCGCGGCGGCTGATCCCGCACCGCCTCGGCAATGGCGCGGATATGTTCCGGTGTCGTGCCGCAGCAGCCGCCGACGATGTTGACGAGACCGGATTCGGCCCACTCACCGATCTCGGCGGCCATGGTCTCCGGTGTTTCATCGTAGCCGCCGAAGGCGTTGGGCAGGCCGGCATTGGGATGGGCGCTGACGGCGCAGGCCGTGGCGAGCGCGATCTCCTCGATGTGCGGGCGCAGTTCCTTCGCTCCCAGGGCGCAATTGAAACCGAAAGCAAGGGCGTTCGCGTGCGCCAGGGAATCGAGGAAGGCCGTCGGCGTCTGGCCGGAGAGCGTACGCCCCGAGGCATCGGTGATCGTGCCCGAGATCATCAGCGGCAGCCTCCGCCCCAATTCCCGGAACAGGGCCTTGACGGCGAAGACGGCGGCTTTGGCGTTCAGGGTGTCGAACACCGTTTCGATCAGGAGGATGTCGGCACCACCGTCAATCAGGCCGCGCGCCGCCTCCGTGTAGGCCTCCGTGAGGTCGTCGAACGTGATGTTGCGGAAGCCGGGATCGTTGACGTCCGGCGAGATCGAGGCGGTGCGGTTGGTGGGTCCGAGCACACCGGCGACGAAGCGCGGCCGCTCGGCGGAGGAGACGGCATCGGCGGCCTGCCTCGCCAGGGTGGCTCCAGCACGGTTCAATTCGTAGGTCAGCGATTCCAGGCCGTAATCAGCCTGGGCGATGCGGGTGCTGTTGAAGGTGTTGGTCTCGATGATGTCGGCGCCGGCTTCGAGGTAGGCGCTGTGGATGCCGCGAATCATGTCCGGCTGGGTGATGGACAGCAGGTCGTTGTTGCCCTTGAGGGGTTTCTCCCAGTCCTTGAAGCGTTCACCGCGGTAGGCGGCCTCATCGGGAGTCTGGCGCTGGATCATCGTGCCCATGGCACCGTCCAGGATCAGGATGCGCTCCTCGAGCAGTCGTTTCAGGGCTTCCTCGCGGGCCGGGGGATGGGAGTGGGTGGGCATGAATCTCCTCGCGGCGATGCCGGCTGTATTGGAATGGCGGCGGAGTTTACCCCGGATTTTTCACGAAGACCATGCGAGGCCGAGGACGTAAAGAGAAGAAAAACGTGAGACGAAAAGAGAAGGACTGAGGACTGAGATACTCTGTTCCAAGTCAAGCATGAGTTGATGCCTGG
>CAZHOU010000049.1:0-10100 GCA_964534165.1 uncultured Zetaproteobacteria bacterium | reverse complement strand
CGCTTGCGGCCAACATGAATGCCTCAACCATGCGCGCCGTCACCACCCGGTCACCTGCTTCACCCACGATGTCCGGAACTCGCATCTTCACATCCGCAACCGCCGTCTTCGGATAAGGTGGTACCTGCCCCGCGGGCGGAACGACCCCTGTCATGGATCTTCCGCTTTGAAGCCATACCGGTTTCTGTCGGTCCAGCCGCAGTTCAGGCTCCCCCTCGGCACCGACAAAAGTAAGCGAGCGCGGTTGCCCCAACAGAGCATTCGCCTCGGCCAGCCGAAGGGCGTAGGAAACATGGAAAACACCGTTCAACTGTCCCTCGCAGGCCAGCGGATTCAACAGCCGGGCGACACTGTGGGCAAAGGTCCGGACCCCGAGGCGCGGGCGCAGTTCCAGGATCCGGAACAAATCCGGGCAGGCCTCCTCCACATCGACATAGACGATGCCGTCTGCCGCCAGGATCTCCCGGGCCTGTGCCAGGCCCCCGGCCCGTCGAACGCCGGCCGCATGCAGCGCCTGCCAGGCACTGAGACGGCCGGGTATCGCCGCCATGCCGTGAACGAACACGGGGATACCGGCATCGCGGGCCTGCAAGGCGGCCCGAAGATGCAGCGGTGGAGCCCTGCGCTTGCCGGCGTAGCAGGGTAGATCCACGGCGCCGGGAACAGCCGGCCCAGTCTCCACCATGCGTGCGCGCGCGGCCTCGACAAAACCGGCGAGTTCGGCCGCGGTCACTCCCTTCATGCGCTCGGCCATCAGGAATGCACCCAGCTGCACGGGATCGGCGCCGGGTTCGAGCAGGCGGGCGAAGACCTCCCTGGCTTCCTCGCGCGAGAGGGAGGCCGCACCCAAACGGCCACGGCCCACGCGATGAAGATACGCCGCCAGGGTATTCTTGACGGGGTTCATTCAGGCCGCGCCTCCGGCGGCCGGGGAGGCACCTCCTGTTTCAACAGGTTCCCGAGCAACTCCTGCTGCCGGGCCAACATGCGTGAATGCAGCAGGCTGAGCAAGACCTCGCACTGCCGGCTGGAGCGCTTGATCATGGCATTGCGCTGTTTCAGAAGCGCCAGCGCGTGGGCGAAGGGCAATCGCAGACGCGGCCACATGGGCTGCATGCCGGACACGGGACGGCTGTTCAACTCATCGATGATGCTGTCGAACAGGGCGCTAAAATCCCTTACCTCACCGCCCTGCTTCGCACGCACGACCGCCAATTCGGAAGCGCGAAGGAGAGCATCACCGTTGGCGCATACCAGGCCGTCCCATTCCTCGGGCTGGATGCGCTTCATCCTCGCCCTGCGCATCAAGTCCATCGCGCACTTGTACAATTCCACCTCGTCCCGGGTGCGCCAGATGCGATCGTACAGACGCATGCAGGCGGCCGAAAGAGCCATCATGTTGCGCAGGGAATAGAGCACATGCCCGACGTCGGGATGGGCCGGGTTCTGGACCTCCCGCAACGGCGCGATCAGGAATCGGGCCATCTCGCCGCGACCCGGCAGCGCATTGCCGAGCAAGCGGAATTTGCCGTCGTGCAACTGCTGGGCGAAGACATCCCCGGGCACAAAACGCCCGTACTCCTCGGCCGCCGCCGGCTCGGACGCAAAAAAGACCTCGTACTGAAAATCCGCCTTGAGTAGATCGCTTTCGTCCTCCGGCGCCGGCAGCGGTACAGCCAGACAGGGTCCGCTCGCATGGCGCCAAATACCGAGAAAATAGAAATAGTCGGAGGCCAGGGAGTCGTCCGTGAGTGAAATGACGATCGTGTAGACACCGTCGCAGCCGCGGGCATCGAAGGCCACGATATCCTTCTTGCCGAGGGCGATATCGGAGGCCTCCAGCCCGGAAAGAGAAAGCGATGTCAGGCAATGGCCGATGAAGGCCTCGCGACTGCACTCGTCCTTGGCATAGCCGCGTACCCAGCCATGCAGGGGCAGGCTGTTGGGTTCGAGGATGCGATCCTTCAGTGACAGTGCGTGCAACAACAACGGCTTCTTCATACGATTGCTCCGTGGCCACGAGAGCCCGATGCTACCCTCGATCCGGCCATCCCGAAACCGGGGCCGTCACGGAATTCATGCCTGCATCCGTGTTGAAAAACGGGACGGTCCCGTAGGACCGCCCCTGGCATCAGGCTGCAACCTTCCGCCTGGCCGTGACATACAGGGCCATGCCGGTGAACAACATGCCACCGACGATGTTGCCGAAAATGACCGGAATCTCGTTCCACAACCACCAGTCGGCCACGCTCACATGCGCGCCAAGCAGGATCCCGGCCGGAATCACGAACATGTTGACGATGGCATGTTCGTAGCCGAGGGCGAAAAAGGTCATGATCGGCAACCACATGGCGGTGATCTTGCCAACCGTGGTTGTTGCCGTCAGGGCCATGACCGCCCCCAGGGTCACCATCCAATTGCAAAGGACGGCGCTGACGAAAGCCGATAGCGTGCCGGCGAGTCCATGGTGGGCATAGGCGAGCGTCTTGTGCTCGGCCACTGCGATCACCTTCTTCGCAGCGACAATGGACATGGGGTCGAGATGCCCCATCTTGGTGATCACGGCGGCATACAGAAAGGCATAGAGCAAGCCCCCGATCAGATTGCCGATCAGCACCCATACCCAATTGTAGGCCAGTCTTTTCATGCCGATGCGCCCGTCCATGACGGCGATCGGCAAAAGCGCGAAATTGCCAGTCGCCAGCTCCAACCCCAGCAGGATGATCATCACGAAACCAACGGGGAAGATCACGGCCCCGACGATGCCGTAATGAGTCTGTGTGACGGCAGCGATGGCCAGGGTTGTGGCATAGCCAAGAAAAACACCAGACAACGCCCCCCGGATCAACATATCGCGAATGGACAGGCCGGCCTTGGCGGTCCCCGCCGCGAGCATGCCTTCCACAACATTCTCAGGTTTTACATAGGCCATTTCTTCTCTCCTTTTCTCCAAAGTACTCGTAAGGTCTTATCCCGTTGGTGCACGACCCGAAGGCCGTTTTCCCCCTGCCGCAGGCGGCGCTCTCCCGATGCACAGGTAGACCTCGCCGGCCTCCACTCGGACGTCATAGGTACGAACGCAGCCGGAATCCGGTGGCATCACCCTGCCGGTCGCGAGATCGATTCTTCGGGTGTGGAGAGGGCAGATCACTGTCTCGCCGCTGACCATGCCGTCGGCCAGCGGCCCCTGTTTGTGCGGGCAGCGATTTTCCACCGCCCGCACACGATTGTCGCTGAGCCGGAACAGGGCGATCTCCATCTTCCCGGCCCGCACCGTCCTTCCTCCCATTTCGGGGAGTTCCGCAAGCAAACAGACCCGGATCCAGGATTCTTGACCCGTCATGCGCCCACCGCCCGCACCGGAATCTCGATCGGCTTGTATTCATTGAAGCGAACCCTCTCCACGGGCTTCCTCCCGTCCCGCAGGCGCTCCCGCCATGGATCAAGCGTCAGCATGGCCAGATAGCGGTCCATGCGCCGAACGAGCGCCCGCCGGCCTTCCCGATCCTCGACAACCGTATTTTTCACATTCTCCAGGCCGATGCGCTCAAGCCACACCGCCGTCCGCTCGCCGTATCGTGCCGTCTCGCGATAATGCTGCAGGTAGGCCTTGGCGATCTCCATGACTTCGTCCTCGGTCTCGGCCAGGCACAACAGATCGCCGGCACGCACCTTGACGCCGCCGTTGCCTCCGACGTAGATCTCCCAGCCACCCTCGACGCCGACGATACCCATGTCCTTGATCGTGGCCTCGGCGCAGTTGCGCGGACAACCGGAAACGGCAAGCTTGGTCTTGGCCGGGTACCAGCTGCGATCCAGGGCCTTCTCCAGCCGGATGCCCATGGCCGTGGAATCCTGGGTGCCGAAGCGGCACCAGTCGGAACCGACGCAGGTCTTGACGGTCCTGAGCGCCTTGGCGTAGGCGAAACCCGACGGCATGTCGAGATCGCGCCATACCGACGCGAGCTGTTCCTTCCTGACACCGTAGAGACCGATGCGCTGCCCACCGGTGATCTTGATCGTTCGGATGCCGTATTTCCTGGCCACCTCACCGATGCGGATCAGATCGTCAGCACGGGCCACGCCGCCGTGGATGCGGGGAATCACCGAGTATGTGCCGTCCTTCTGGATGTTGGCATGCATCTTCTCGTTCACGACCCTGGAGAAGCGGTCGTCCTCGGCTTCATCGGGATAGATCATGCCGAGGTAGTAATTGATGGCCGGCCGACAGATGTGGCAACCCTCGCCTTCCCAACCGAGGACATGCATCGTCTCCCGAACCGTGGTCAGGCGCTTCTCCCGAATGGCCTCCTTGAGCTGTTCATGGGTCAGATCCGTGCAAGCGCAGATCGGCTCCTCCTGAACGGCGGCGTCGAAGGCGGACCCCAAAACCTGCGCCAGGATCTGTTCGACGAGGCCTCCGCATCCACCGCAGGATCCGGCGGCCTTGGTCACGGCCGTCACTTCCTTGCGCGTGGTGCATCCCTGCTTGGCGATGGCCTCGACGATCGTCTGCTTGGTGACACCGTTGCATCCGCAGACGATGGCCTCCGGTGCCATTCGCGAGGCCCGGTCGATGCCGGAATGGCCGGAATCGCCGAGATTCGGGCCGCCATGGAGAAGCGTCGATCGTCGCTCCGAGATGTCTCGTCCCTCCTGCAACAGACGAAAGAATTCCGGACCGTCGGCGGTGTCGCCGAAGAGGACGGCGCCGATGATGCGGTTCCCATCGATCACCAGCTTCTTGTAGACACCACCGGTGCGATCCAGGTATTGAATCTCATCCGCCGCAGGCGCCTGGAATTGCCCGGCCGAGAAGACATCCACGCCCGAAACCTTGAGTTTCGTGGATACCTCCGAACCTTCGTATCGCTTCAGCCCCTGGCCGGTGATCTGCCAGGCCAGGATCCGGGCCTGTTCAAAGAGCGGGGCCACCAGGCCGTAGGTGCGACCACGGTGCTCGGCACATTCGCCGAGCGCGTACACCGCGGGATCGGTGACAGTCTGCATGTGATCGTTGACGATGATGCCGCGATGGCAATAGAGACCGGCTTCCTCCGCCAGAGTCTTGTTCGGGCGAATGCCCACGGCCATGACCAAGAGATCGCATTCGAGTGTGGAACCGTCGGCGAACAGGAGGCCGGTGACCCGTTCCTTGCCCAGAATCGCCATCGTCAGCGCCGACAGACGGAAGCGCATGCCCTGACGCTCGAGCGCCGCACGCAGCATTTCCCCGGCCGTGGCATCCAGTTGCAGGTTCATCAGGGTCGGCTGATCGTGGATCACCGTCACTTCCAGACCGCGATTCATCAGTCCCTTGGCCGCTTCCAGGCCAAGGAGACCGCCGCCGATGACGGCCGCCCGCTTCGAGCGACCGGCCTCCTTCATGAGAGCCGCGCAATCGTCGAGGCTGCGGAAGGTGTAGATGCCTTCCTTGTCGGCGCCCGGGATGGGCAGGCGCACCGGCGAAGATCCGGTGGCGAGGATCAGGTTGTCGTATTCGACCTCCAGTCCGCCCTCGTCGATCACCTTCTTGTAGCCGCGCTGAATCTTCTCGATGCGCCGGCCGGCGTGCAAGGTAATGCCGCGCTCGGCGTACCAGCCTTTGTCGTGCAGAACGATATCCCGCGCCTTCATCTCGCCCGCCAGCACCGAAGACAGCAGAATGCGATTGTAGTTCGGGTGGCGTTCGGCACCGAAAATCGTGATCTCGAACATGTCGGGATTGGCGTCGAGAATCTCCTCGATGGCCCGCATGCCCGCCATGCCGTTGCCGATCATCACCAGTTTTTTCTTCTTGGTCATCTTCACTCCTTTCCAGGGTTCAGGGTTCAGAGATCAGGATTCAGGATTCGGAATGGCCTGATCCCTGACCCCTGATCCCTGATCCCTGACACCTGATCCCTGACTCCTGGTCCCTGATCCCTGGAGGGTGGGGAGCGACCGAAGGCCGCTCCCCGCGGACACCGGCGCCGGAGGACAACCGCCGGGTGGAGGGGTTCCACGCCGACCTTTGCTGAACGCACCGGTATCCATCCTATGCGAGCGCTACTCGTACACCTGTTCGCCATGCTGGCTGATGTCCAGGCCCTCGCGTTCCTGGTCGTCCGTGACGCGCAAGCCGATCACCGCGTCAATCAGTTTCAGGATGATGAAGGTGGCCACGGCGTCGTAGACGATCGTGGCCAACACCGCCTCGGCTTGAATCATCAGTTGGCCACCGATACCGGTGGCTTGATCCGAGAAACCGACGCCGCCAAGGGCCTTGGCGCAAAACACACCGGTCAGGAGCGCCCCGACGATGCCGCCGACGGCATGCACGCCGAAGGCATCCAATGAATCGTCGTACCCCAGGGCTTTCTTGAGAAAGGCCACGGCCCAGAAACACAACACGCCGGCGGCCAGGCCGATGACGAGCGCGCCAATGGGACCGACGAAGCCGGAGGCGGGCGTGATGGCCACCAGTCCCGCCACGGCGCCCGAGGAGGCCCCGAGCAGGCTCGGCTTCTTGTACACGATCCACTCGGCAAAGGTCCAGGCGAGAACCGCCATGGCCGTTGCCACCTGGGTCACCAGCATGGCCATGCCGGCCGTGCCGTCGGCCGCCAGTTCCGAACCGGCGTTGAAGCCGAACCAGCCCACCCACAGGAGCGCGGCGCCGGTCAAGGTCAGGGTCAGGTTGTGCGGCATGATGGGCTCGGTCGGGTAGCCGATGCGCTTTCCGAGCACCAGGGCACAGACTAGGCCGGCGATGCCGGCATTGATGTGCACGACGGTGCCGCCGGCGAAATCAAGGGTGCCGAGATTGCCCAGAAAACCGCCGCCCCACACCCAATGGGCGATCGGGGAATAGACGACCAGCACCCAGAGGCCCATGAATACCATCACGGCTGAGAATTTCATGCGCTCGGCGAAGGCACCGATGATCAGCACCGGGGTGATGATGGCAAAGGTCATCTGAAAGGTGACAAACACGGTCTCGGGAATCGAGCCGGAGAGGGCCTTCACACCGACACCGGCCAGAAACGCCTTCTGCAGGTTGCCGATCCAGGCTCCGTTGCCGTTGAAGGCCAGGGAATAGCCGGCCACGACCCAGAGCACGCTCACCAGAGCAGTGACGGCGATGGCTTGCATCATGACGGACAGCACATTCTTCTTGCGTACCATGCCGCCGTAGAAAAGCGCCAGGCCCGGCACGGTCATCAAAAGCACCAAGGCCGTGGCGGTGATCATCCAGGCGGTGTCGCCCGAATCGAGTTTGGCCTCGGCGGCCAGGGCCGGGCCGGGCATGGCAAGCACGGCGGCCGCAAGGCCGGCGAGGGATGAAATCAACCTGCTCATTGTCGTAGTCTCCTTTTTCCAATGATTACAAAGCATCCTTGCCCTCCTCGCCGGTGCGGATACGTACGACCCGCTCCACGTCGATGACAAAGACCTTGCCGTCGCCGACCTTGCCGGTGCGGGCGGCCTTGACGACGGCCGCAACGGCCGCATCCGCCTCGTCCGCGTCCACGACGGTGGTCACCTCCACCTTGGGCACGAAATCCACTTGGTACTCGTTGCCGCGGTAGAGTTCCGTATGCCCCTTCTGGCGCCCGTGCCCGCGCACCTCGGTCACGGTCAGGCCGGAAACACCGACCTCGGAGAGCGCCGCCTTGACTTCATCAAGCTTGAACGGCTTGATGATCGCTTGGATCATTTTCATGTTGATTCTCCTGTCATTTGACGATCAGAATTTGAAGATGGCTTCGAAATCGCCGGTGTCCTGCGTCTTACGGGCCAGGCCGTTCGATTTCAGGAAGGAACGCTTGTTCGATTGGTCGTGGCGATACTCGCCGCGAAACTCCACGTGCTCGGTCGGAGCGAAGGCCACGGTCACCGTCCCTTCCTTCCAGCGCTGCGCCGTACCGCTGCGAAAGCCGTCACGGTCATCGAAGTACTCGCCGCGCAGGGCGATCCGCCACTGTGGGTTGAGTTGGTAATTGATGTAGCCGGCGACCCCCCACCAGCGTGCCACGCGGCCGGCCGCCGCGCCTTTCTTCTGCGTGCCGTAATCGCCGTTGACCACCAGGGTCAGCGCCTCGAACGGTGTCACGGTCAGCACGGAATCGATCAGGTTGCGTACGCCCTGTCCGGTCGTGCCGGCCTCGACACCGCTCATGCCCTCGACGGTCAGCGTGATCATGTCCGACGGAGTCAAGGCGATCATACCCTCGATGGACTTCTGGTTGTTGTCGTCCACAAGGTTGTCCCAGCCGTTGTTGCCGCCGACCGTTATCGTGATCATGTCGTTCAGAGCATAGCTGGCGCGCACACCGGTATGGGTGAACGGAATGGCGTAGCCGAACAGGATGGAGCGGGTGAAATTGAAATTGTCCGGGCTTTCGATGACCTCGGCCCCCTGCAAGGTGGCGAACTTGCCGACCATGAACTCAAGACCGTCCGCCTTGTAACGGACGTAGGCCTGCTGCACATCGAAATTGTCATTGCTGCCGGAGCCGGCCGCCGCCGTGATGTCGGCATCGGTGCCGGCGTTCAAGACCACGGAACCACCAAAGCCTTCATCGGGCAGCATGCTGATAGACAGTTCGGCCATGTTGAAATTGAAGCTGTTGGGCTGGCGGTCGAACACGCGGTTGGCCGTGCCGTCCGTGAATGTGACATTCTTGTTGCCGCTGTAGGTGTACGAGGTATCGATATAGCCGCTGACCTCGATGCCGGATGCGCCCAGGACTTCTCCAAGGGTCGGGATCCTGGAGCCGCTTGCTTCCGCCGCCTGTGTCGCACCGGGCGTCACGGCAGAGATCCATACGGCTACGGCCGCCGCAAGCCACGAGTTCCTTTTCATTGTCTGTCCTCCATTGTCGGTCTCAAGGCCCGCAGCGCAGGCCTTCACGTGTATCTGAGCAGGATGCGTGCCGTTTTGTGCACAACCGCGGATATTGGCCGAACACATTGATGTCAAAGGGATATCCGGTAGAAATGCAACCAAGTGTGTGCATAATATTTAGGCATATGTTGGGCATTCATGCCCAATCCCTAATCATGCCGGTTGTCAGGCCGCGCTGGCCATTCATGTGCAATCGGATAAGATTGCTTCCGAACGCGAAGATCAAGCAGGAGCAATGCGGGTATGCGAGGTACGACGATCCTCTGTGTCAGCAAAGACGGTGAAACGGCCATCGCCGGCGACGGGCAGGTGACCCTGGGCGATACGATCATCAAGCACGGTGCACGCAAGGTGCGGACCATGCGGGAGGGCAGGATCCTGGCCGGTTTCGCCGGCTCCACCGCCGATGCCATGAATCTTTTCGAGCGCTTCGAGGCCAAGCTGGACGAGCATGGAGGAAGCCTGACCCGCGCCGCCGTGGCGCTGGCCAAGGATTGGCGCACCGATCGCTATCTGCGCAAGCTCGAAGCGATGATGATCGTCGCCGACCATGAGCGGATCCTGATGGTTTCCGGCAACGGCGACGTGCTGGAGCCGGACGAAGCCATCGCCGCCATCGGTTCCGGCGGTGCCTATGCGCGCGCAGCCGCCTGCGCCCTGGCCCGGCACACCGAACTGCCGGCGCAGGAGATCGTTTGCGAGGCCATGAAGATCGCGGCCGACATCTGCATCTACACCAACACCGAGGTTCGAGTGGAATCCATCCCGGGGGAGAGGCAGTGAATCCGACCATGACACCGCGGGAAATCGAATCCGAGCTGGACCGCTACATCATCGGCCAGCATGAGGCCAAGCGCTCGGTGGCCATCGCGCTTCGAAACCGATGGCGCCGCAAGCAGGTACCGTCTCCGATGCGCGAGGAGATCACACCTAAGAACATTCTGATGATCGGCCCCACCGGTGTGGGCAAGACCGAAATTGCGCGCCGCCTGGCCCGGCTTGCACGGGCACCATTCGTCAAGGTGGAGGCGACGAAATACACGGAGGTCGGCTATGTGGGCCGGGACGTGGAATCCATCATTCGCGATCTCGTGGACACGTCTGTCAAGATCGTACGCGAGGAGCATCTATCGCGGGTGCAGGCGCGAGCCGAAGAGGCTGCCGAGGACCGCCTGCTCGACATCCTCATCCCGCAACCCGTGTCTCCGAC
>CAZHOU010000048.1:0-10268 GCA_964534165.1 uncultured Zetaproteobacteria bacterium | reverse complement strand
TTTTCAAGCAGAAGACTGCATACGAGTTGCTCAGGAGTCTCGTGGGCTCGGAGATTTGTATAAGATACAGCCACTACGAGGAAGATATTGGTGGTGCCAAGGTGCTGGAACGCTACGCGCGCGCCCGTCTTCCCGACATCCTGAGCGTTGCCGCCGCCATGGAAGGTTTTCATCATCTCTTTACCCACTCCTGGCCTTGGCTGGCCCTCCTGCGCGATGCCGGCATGATCGCGGTCGGCAACGCCGGGCCGGCAAAAAGGCTCCTGATGCTTCGCGCCATGGGCCTGGCACTGCCGGTGCCAAAACAGATCGTCGTCTGACGCGGATTATTCTGGCGCCCGACCGAGGCGCCCCGGCCTCGATCTCCCGGCTTGTCGAGGCCGGCACCGATTGTCTCCCGGATGATTCGCGCATAGAATGAAAAAATGCGACATGGACCCGATTTCTCCTGGTTGAAAGGCAAGCGCGTGATCGCGGCAATGAGCGGCGGTGTGGATTCGTCCCTGGCCGCGGCTCTGCTCAAGGAGGCCGGCGCCGAGGTGCTGGGTGTGTTTCTCAACGTCTGGGATTACTCGCGTGAAAATGCCGGCCGTCACGGTTCGTGCTGTGCACTGGAGGATGCCTACGATGCCCGGCGAGTGGCCGACCGTTTGCGTATCCCGTTCTACGTCATGGACATGCGCACGCACTTCCGTACCCACGTCATCGATCCCTTCATCCGTGCTTATGAAAGCGGGCGCACGCCGAACCCCTGCGAGCGCTGCAACCGCTTTGTGAAATTCGGCACCTTGATGGAGGTGGCGGACCGACTTGATGCCCCCTACATCGCCACCGGCCACTATGTCCGTCGCCGCGATGACGACACCGGTGTGCGCATTTTCACGGGTGCTGACTTCCGCAAGGACCAGAGCTATTTCCTGGCCACGACGGCGCGGAACAAGCTTGAACGCATCCTGTTTCCTGTGGGTGCCTTCGCCAAGGATGAAACACGCCGGCTGGCTCGGGCCTTCGGATTGCCGACGGCGGAGAAACGGGAGAGCCAGGACATCTGTTTTGTTCCGGGTGGTGATCATGTGGCCTTCCTGCGGCGCGAGGGCGCCGCTTCGGGCTTGCTCCCCGGCGACATCGTCGATACAAACGGGCGCGTGCTTGGCCGCCATGACGGCATCGCCCGCTACACCCTTGGCCAGCGCAAGGGATTGGGTCTCGCCGGCGGCCCCTGGCTTGTGGTGGCATTGGAGCCGGACGACGACCGGGTGGTGGTTGCGCATCCGGAAGAGGCCCTTGTACACACCGTCAAGGTGAAAGATATGGTTTGGATTCGTCGCCCCGTACCCGGAGAGGAACTCGGCGTGAGACTGCGCTATCGCATGCAGCCGGCCGCCTGCTGCGCGCGGTGGGAGGCGGGTGGCGCCCGCCTTCGCTTCGGTACACCGCAACTGCCGGCGGCACCGGGACAGGTGGCGGCTTTCTATGCCGGCGAAGAACTTCTGGGAGGGGGGATTATCGCCCGGTCGGCGTAAGTGCCTGACGGACATCGGGAATCCCGTCTTGCAAAGGGGTGGGAGAGGGGACTATAAACATGGATAGGGAACCCGATTTCCGTTTTCAGGGAGGCCAATATGAAGCCTGTATGGATTCTGGTTGCAAACAGCAGCCGAGCCATCATCTACACAGCCGAGAAATCCAGGAGCAAGCTGGAGGAAAGAGCCGTTTTGGAGCAACCGGCCGCACGCATGCACGAGCGCGAACTGACCTCGGATCTGCCCGGTCGTGCCTTCGACCGCGCCGCCCCCGGTCGACATGCGATGACCCAACAGGTCGAACCCAAGCAGGAGGAGGCTCTTCGCTTCGCCAAACGCCTTGGCAACGTGTTGGATGAAGCCTGCCAGCGGGGCGAGGTGCGCAAGCTCTATGTGCTGGCCTCCCCGGCCTTCCTCGGGTTGCTGAGACGTCATTATTCCCCGGCGGTGTCCGCCGTGCTGGCCCGGGAAATCGACAAGGATCTGACCCAGGCAACCGCAGACGAAGTGAGGAAGAGCCTGCCTGAATACCTTTGAACTCACATGCGTGGTCGGAGCAGTACCGCGCTTGGAAGTAGGGTGCCGGTGCATTAGAGTGCCGCGCCACGCAGTCACGTGCTGCGATTGCTTCAGTTCAAGGGGAAGAACAGATGGCTGTTCAACGTACACTTTCCATCATCAAACCGGATGCCGTGGCCAAGAATGTAATCGGAGACATCATCCGCCGCTTCGAAGAGAACGGACTCTCGGTCATCGCCAGTCGCATGCTGCATCTGAGTACGGAGGAAGCGGGACGATTTTATGCCGTACACAGGGATCGCCCTTTTTACCGCGATCTCTGTGCATTCATGAGTTCCGGTCCGATTCTGGCCATGGTTCTCGAAGGCAAAAACGCCATCGCCTTGAATCGCCAGTTGATGGGTGCCACGGATCCAAAGGAGGCCGAAGCGGGGACGATTCGTGCCGATCATGCGGAATCCATCGAAGCCAATGCCGTTCACGGATCGGATTCCGAAGAGACCGCAGTCGCTGAGATCGCCTTTTTCTTCGCCGACGTGGATTTGCACAGCCGGGCCTGATCCCAGGCCGGATACAGATGAAGAAGGATCAATCCGGCGAGCAGATTCGCGTACGCAGGGAGAAGCTTGCCCGACTGCGCGCGGACGGGTACGCCTACCCCAACACCTTCCGAACCGATGCCAGTTGTGCCGATCTCTTCTCACGCCACGGCGATTGGGATCAGGAGCGTCTTGAACGCGAGGACCTCAAATTCCGGCTTGCGGGCCGTATCATGAGTCACCGGATCATGGGTCGGTCCAGTTTCATGCATATCCAGGACGGATCGGGTCGCATTCAGCTCTTTCTCAACCGCGACATTCTTGGCGAGGAAACCTACGATTTCACGAAAAAGTGGGATTTGGGGGATATCGTCGGCGTCGAAGGCACCCTGTTTCGAACCCGGAGCGGCGAGTTGTCCGTGCGTGCGGAGCATGTGGAAATGATCACCAAATGCCTGCGCCCCCTGCCGGAGAAATGGCACGGCCTGGCCGACAAGGAGATCCGCTACCGCCAACGCTATGTGGATCTGATGGTCAATCCTTCCATACGGGCGCTGTTTCGTAACCGAACGGCGATCCTCAAGGCCCTGCGGAAGGGTTTGGAGACCCGGGGTTTCATCGAAGTGGAGACGCCGATGTTGCAGGTGCGTCCGGGAGGAGCGGCCGCCCGGCCTTTCGTCACGCATCACAATGCCCTGGACATCGATCTCTACCTGCGCATCGCGCCGGAGCTGTACTTGAAGCGCCTGCTGGTCGGGGGCTTTGAGCGCGTATTCGAGATCAACCGCAATTTCCGTAACGAAGGGTTGGATGCAACGCACAATCCGGAATTCACGATGGCCGAATTCTACCAAACCTATGCCGATTTCAACGATGCCATGGATCTGACCGAGTCCCTGGTGCGGGAGGCGGCCGCCGCCATCGGCGTGGACAGGGTGGTCTGGGACGGATCGGAGATCGACCTGCGCCCGCCGTTCCGCCGCATCCGCCTGGATGAGGCCGTGTTCGACAAGCGACCGGATCTACGAGGGCACGCAAGGGACAAGGCCCTGCTGGCGACGGTTTGCATGCAGGCCATCGAGGATTTTAAGCCCCTGGTGACCTGGAAGGCCGGCCACTATCTGGCGGCGCTGTTTGAGGAACTGGTCGAACCGGAATTGGTCCAGCCCGTTTTTGTCACCCATTTCCCCGTGGATGTATCCCCCCTGGCGCGTCGATGCGCCGAGGATCCCTTCTTTACCGATCGCTTCGAACTCTTCGTCGGTGGCAAGGAAATTGCTAATGGTTTTTCCGAACTGAACGACCCGGACGACCAGCGCGCCCGTTTCACGGAACAGGCGCGCGCCGCCGCGGCCGGGGACAGGGAGGCTCCGGGGATGGACGAGGATTTCCTGCGTGCGCTGGAATACGGCATGCCGCCGGCCGCGGGCGTCGGCATCGGCGTCGATCGACTGGTGATGTTGTTAACCGGGCAGCATTCCATTCGCGATGTGTTGCTGTTTCCGCACATGCGGCCGCTATAGCCGACTTCCCGGTCCGGAAGGAGAAACGAAATGCACGCCGAACATATCATGAGCAGCACGCCCGTCGCCATCCATCCAAATACACGCGTCGAGGAGGCGCTTACGAAGATGCACCCGGGAGGGCATCGTATTTTGCCTGTCGTGGACGGCAGGGGGGTCGTCCGAGGGGTTCTCTCCGCCGCCGCCATCGTCGCACATCTGCTACCGGAGTACATCGCCAGCGGCGAACTCGGGGATGTCTCGTTCGTGCCGGATATCGGCGTTCTGCGGCGCCATTATCTGAAGGTGAAACGCACCCGGGTGGCGGCCTGCATGGATGAGCATCCGGTGACGGTGCATCCAACCGACTCCTTGCTTGCCGTCACGGCCGCCCTTGCCCGCGGGAATCCCCACGGCTGCGTACTGGTGGTGGACGACGGGCGGCATCTGCTCGGCATCATCACCCCGAGGGACGTGCTGGAGACCCTGAAGCGACTGAAGCTCGACGAGAGCCACGATGGCTGAGGCGGAGGCGCAGCCCCTGCATACCTTGTTCGGTCTCGAGCCCGTATGGATCGCGGTGAGCCTCCTGCTCGTCGTCTACGGCGCCATCATGATGGAAAAATTCAACCGCGCCGTGCTGTCACTGTTGGGGGCGGGGTTGATGATCCTTTCCGGTGTGCTGACCCAGGAGCAGGCCATCGAGGGGATCGATTTCAACACCATCGGCTTGCTGACCGGCATGATGGTGATCGTGGCCGTAAGCCAGAAGACCGGGATGTTCCAGTACGTGGCCATCAAGAGCGCCAAGCTCGCGGGAGGGCGGCCGTGGGGGATCCTGGTCATGCTGTCGGTGGTGACGGCCGTCTTTTCGGCTTTCCTGGACAATGTCACCACCGTGCTCCTGATCGCACCCGTCACCCTCCTGATCACCGATGCGTTGCACGTCAAGCCCTATCCATTTCTTTTCTCGCAGGTCCTGGCTTCCAATATCGGCGGCACGGCGACGCTGATCGGCGATCCGCCGAATATCATGATCGGTTCGCAGGCACATCTGAGTTTCTACGATTTCCTGGTCAATCTGACCCCGATCATCCCGCCGATCATGTTCGTGACTCTGATCCTGATCTGGTTCTTGTTCGGCCGCGGCCTGCGTGCTTCCGCCGAGGCGCAGCAGTTGGTGATGGCCTTCAATGAGCGCGAGGCGATCAAGGATGTGCCGCTGCTCAAGAAATGCCTGCTGGTCCTGGGGCTGGTGATCACGGGCTTCACCGCCGCCCACACCATGCACGTGCAGCCGGCGACCATTGCCTTGTTCGGCGCCGCGCTGCTGCTCCTCCTCCAGACTTGGGGTCACGATCTCGATGACAAGAACAAGTCCTTCGATGCCGTCATGTCCGAGGTGGAATGGACCACCATCTTCTTCTTCGTCGGCCTGTTCATCGTCGTCACCGGTGTTGAACATGTCGGAGTCATCGCCTGGCTGGCCCACAAGACCCTGCAGTGGACGGGCGGGGATTTCAACGCCACGGCCGCCGCCATCCTGTGGGTCTCGGCCCTGGCTTCGGCGGTGATCGACAACATCCCGTTCGTGGCCACGATGATTCCATTGATCGCCAACATGGCCCCGGCCTTCGGGGGCGATCAGGCCATCGTCCCCTTGTGGTGGGCCCTGGCGCTGGGTGCCTGTCTGGGCGGCAACGGTTCCCTGATCGGCGCCTCGGCCAATCTCATCGTGGCCGGTTTTTCCCAGCGCGCCGGGCACCCGATTAGCTTCATCCAATTCACCAAGCATGCCTTCGTTCTGATGCTCATCAGCATCGTACTCTCGCACCTGTATCTCTATCTCCGCTATCTGATGTAGCGCGGATGTTCATGAAGAGCATGCGACAGAGAATACATTATCCAACATGGACCAAAGGGTTGCGTGAAGAGGGAGCGCTGCTTGCGGTGGTCCAGTTTGTTCATCAAGGCGTCGGGCATGTGCATGCGGGACGTAAGGACGGAGGTTTGTCAGGGATCAGGGGTCAGGGGTCAGGGATCAGGGATCAGGGGGCAGAAAAATATTCATTCCGTCCTCTGGTTCCACGAATCACCAGTCACCGCCTTTATGCCGATCACCGTAATGATACCCTCCGCCCCTGCCTGCGTCGTAGCGGTGGGCGGGCGCGATCTCGTGAATAATCCGGGATAGGATCCCTGTTCGATGCGTTATGAATGGATGTTGGCCCTGCGGTACCTGCGATCGAAGCGGGATGAGCGATTCGTCTCCCTGATCAGTTGGAGTTCGGCCTTTGGCGTTGCGATCGGTGTCGCGGCGTTGATCGTTGTGCTGTCGGTGATGTACGGATTCGACGTGGAATTGAAGGACCGTATTCTGGGGTTTTCATCGCATGTAGACATCCAGGGGCCGGGCGATTATCTGCGGCCGTGGCGGCAATGGCTGGCGAAAGTGGAGAAGTTGCCGCAGGTCGAGCGGGCCGCGCCCTACATCTCCATTCCGGTGATGGCCGTCCATGGCGCACACGCGACCGGTGTGTTGCTCAAGGGGGTGGATGTTCGCCGTGAGCGGGAAATCGCGCGCCGCATGACCGCCGGTTCGTTGGCGGACCTGGCTGCGGGTTCACCGTTCAAGCTGGTGGTGGGGAAGGACCTGGCACACCGACTGGACATCCGTGTGGGTGATCGCCTCAATCTGGTTTCACCGGCGGCGGGTGTCGGGCCGGGGGGGCTTGCGCCGCGCATGCGCGCTTTCCGGGTTGCCGGCATCTTTGACTCCGGTTTCTACGAATACGATGCCGGCCTGGTCATTGCCCCCCTGCGCGGCGTGCAATTGCTGAATCGCCTGGGAGATCGCGTCACCGGGATCGCATTGCACCTCTTCCGCCGTGATCAGGCACGTGGGGTGGCTCGCCGTGTGCGTGAAATACTGCCGCCCCAGGCCTGGGTCCGTGACTGGATGCAGCAACACCGTTCCTTCTTTCGCGCCCTGCGCATGGAAAGGGTGGTGATGGGGGTCATATTGTCGTTGATCGTCCTGGTGGCGGTGTTCAACATGGTGGCTTCACTGGTGATGGTGGTCATGGAACGAAAGAAGGAAATCGCGATCCTGAAAACGATTGGCGCCACGCATTCTTCGGTGATGCGTGTTTTCTTGTGCATGGGCGGGGTACTCTCCGGCGCCGGCACGGCGGCGGGTGCGATCTTCGGATTGCTCCTGGCCTGGAAACTGGACGTGCTCCTGGCCTGGTTGCAAAAGACGACGGGGATCAAGATCCTCTCCAGCGATGTCTATTACATCGATCATGTGCCATCCATCATCGATCCGGTGGCCGTGACGGTGGTTGTCGCGGTCAGCCTGGTGATGGGTTTTGTCGCCACACTCTATCCGGCCTGGCGGGCATCCCAGGTGCCGCCCGCCGATGCCCTGCGCTATGAGTGATCACCGCGGATGAACACCGTTCCCGATCCATCCCACCCACCTCTGCTTGAGGTGAGAGGGCTGCACAAATCCTTTTCAGGACCCGCCGGAGTGATCCATGTATTGAACGGCATCGACATGGATGTGGGAGCGCGGGAATTTGTCGCCATTGTCGGTGAATCCGGATCCGGCAAGAGCACCTTTCTGCATGTGGTGGGAACCCTGGAACCGGCGGACGCAGGGCAGGTCCGACTCGAGGATGAAAACCTTTTCGACTTGTCACCCAGGCAAATGGCGGCGATTCGCAACCGCAAGATCGGCTTTGTTTACCAGGCCCATCACCTCATTCCGGAGCTGACCGCGCTTGAGAACGTGATGTTGCCGCTTCTCGTCCGCGGCGAGAAGCGGCGGCCGGCTCGGGAGCGCGCCATGGATCTGCTCGCGCGTCTGGGTCTTGCCGCAAGGCGTGATCATCGCCCGGGGCGGCTCTCCGGCGGTGAGGCCCAGAGGGTGGCCGTGGCCAGGGCCCTGGTGGGCGCTCCGTCCTTGTTGCTCGCCGACGAACCGACCGGCAACCTCGACGAACAGTCGGCCGCAAGTGTTTACGAGGCCATGCGTCGTTTGTGCAGCGAGGAAGCAGCGGCGGTGGTGATGGTCACGCACAGCCGTGAACTCGCGGGTTCCAGCGACCGGATCTTCCGTCTTCACGGCGGGCTGATTTCGGAGTCAACATGAGAAACCTTTGACATAACATGGGGTTTCGAATATTCTCGCATGTAGATTCGAGACCGGACGGGGCAGGGGAGCGGATACCACCATGACCAAGGCTGAGATCATCAACATCATTCATGAACGTGTAGGGTTGTCCAAGAAGGAGTCCGGGCAGATCATGGACGCGGTGTTGGAAACGATTCGCAGGAAGCTTTCCGAGGGAGAGGATGTCAAGATATCCGGCTTCGGCCATTTCCGCGTACGTCGAAAACGACCGCGCCGCGGTCGCAACCCCAAAACCGGCGAGGAGGTCGTGATCTCATCGCGGCGGGTGGTGACATTCCGTGCCAGCCGCATTCTCAAGCAAAAGATTCTTGGTGGGGTTGAATGAATCCAAGGGCGGAAGCCCTGCGTCAGGCGGGTGTTGCACTCCCGGAATTGCCGGAAAAATTGTTCTTCTCCATTCGGGAGGTGAGCGAGCTTTGTCAGATTGAACCGCATGTGCTCCGCTATTGGGAGACGGAGTTCCGGGACATCCGACCGGTCAAGAAGGGCGGCAACCGGCGTTTGTACAGGCATCGTGACATCTATGTGATTCTTCAGATCAAGCATCTGCTCTACGATCTGAATTTCACCATCAAGGGAGCCAAGAAGCGACTTCTCACGGGTGACTTCGAGCATTTCATGCGGCAGGATTCGGTGCAGGAGAGACTGCAGCGGATCCGCAGCGAGCTGGCAGAGATATATCAACTATTGCACGAATGACGTGAGAAAACGGGACGTAGCGCAGTCTGGTAGCGCACCAGTCTGGGGGACTGGTGGTCGTGGGTTCAAATCCCGCCGTCCCGACCATTTTCCGGCATGGCGTTTTGTCCCCCGCGCCTGCCACCCGCGCGGGTGAACGCATGCGGCGCTGGGGGATGAGCCATGCCTTTGAGCGGCCGCGGCGAAGGATGGTGGAGGAGCAGCTTGCCGGGCGTGGCGTTCGCGATCCCCGCGTTCTCGAGGCCATGGGAAAAGTGCCACGGCATCTGTTCGTGGATCCGGCGTTGATCTGCCATGCCTACCAGGATTCCTCGCTGCCGATCGGTGGGGGGCAGACCATCTCCCAGCCGTACATCGTGGCCAAGATGACGCAGCTGCTGGGTTTGCAGGGCGATGAGAGGGTGCTGGAAATCGGCACCGGCTGCGGCTATCAGACCGCGGTGCTTTCGTGTCTGTGCCGCAGGGTCTACAGCATCGAGCGCATTCCCAGTATTCTGGAACGCGCCCGGCGCAACCTGCGCGCTGCCCGTCATGCCAATGTCATGCTGAAGTGCGGAGACGGAACGGAGGGGTGGCCCGAATATGCGCCCTTTGATGCCATCTTGGCCACGGCCGGAGGGGCCGAGGTGCCGCCGGAATGGTTCGGACAACTGCGGGAAGGCGGCGTCATTGTCATGCCGGTGGGCACGAACGGCAGTCATGTTCTCAAGCGCCTGCGCAAGCGCGGTCAGGAGTTCGGGGAGGAATGCTTCGATCCCTGCAGTTTCGTGCCACTTGTGCGCAAAAAGTGAATCCGAGAACGTGAGCCAAACCCTCGCCGGGCGCCTGCTCGGGCTGCTCAGGCCGGCGTGGATGCGACGATGTTATCACTGGACTTTGGGGTGGGCACGGCATCCGCAGGCGCAGGTCGCCCTCTTCTTCATCGCCGTGATCGAGGCCAGTTTTTTCCCCATCCCTCCGGACATCCTGCTTCTGGCACTGGCTTTGGGGAGGCCGGCCATTGCCCTGCGGCTGGCGACCGTGGCCACGCTGGGTTCCGCCGCCGGCGCCTGTGTCGGCTATGCCATCGGCATGCTTTTCTTCGCCGCGGTTGCCCGACCGCTACTGGATTTCTATGGCGCCATGCCCCAATACCTGCACGTTCAGCAACTGTTTCATGCCTATGGCCTCGGTGTGGTGTTGTTGGCCGGTTTCTCCCCACTTCCCTTCCAGCTTGTCACCACACCCGCCGGCTAGTTGGGTTAGGGCTGTCCTGGGTCCCGTGCGGCGGTTCTCAGACCCTGTGGCG
>CAZHOU010000047.1:0-10386 GCA_964534165.1 uncultured Zetaproteobacteria bacterium | reverse complement strand
AGATTGCCGTTGCTCTGGCTGGCATCGGTGCCGTCGGCGCCTTCATGGACGACGACCTTGCCGTTGAACACGGCGCGGGAACGATCGCACAGGACGCCGCGGTAATATTCCTCGCTGGCGCAGTCCGGAACCCGGTGGTCGATGCGGGTGTGGAAATCCACATGCCGGCGGCCGGTCGTCAGGTACAGCCCGGTCAGTGCGCAGGTTCCGTCCTTGCCCGCAAGATGAACCTGAATATCCGTGCGCGAAAGCGACGCGCCCAGCGCCACGGCATAGGAATCAAGGCGAGCCGCCTCCTGCTGCCGGCAATGGATGGATTGCACGTGGAAGGCATGCGTCCCCTGTCGCTCGAGGCGGTAATGCGTAAGCGCGGCGCCGGCCTCAAGATGGATGTGCGTTTCCACCAGGCTCAGTCCCCGGGTCGTTTCATCGCCGACGTAGGTTTCCACCACCGTGAATTCGGAACCGGCGCCGGCGAGGATGAGATTTGTGACCGGGTTCAGGGACGGGACCTCGCCGGCGGCGATGAACAGCAGATGAATGGGTTTCTCAAAACGCACGCCTTCTTCGACGAGGATGCAGGCACCGTCACGCAGGAAGGCTGCGGACAGGGCCCCGAAGCCGGAGGTTTCCTCCACGGCCTTCAAGTGGGGCTTCAAGAGAGTGGGCTCCGACGCCAGGAGACGCGCCAGCGATTCGATCCGCACGCCCGCGGGGAGGGACGAAAGATGCGATGACCCGGCAACGAAGAGACCGTTGACGAAGACCATTCGCCAGACGTCCAGGTCCGGGATTTCGGCCGCTTTCAGGAGTTTTGCATCCACTTTCGCTGACGCGCCCATGACGAATTCCATGTCGGCGATGCGGCGCACATCGGTGTATTTCCACTCCTCCTGCCTCGGAGTGGGGAACCCCGTTTCCATGAAACGGCGCATGCCCTGGCGACGGAGATGCCGAACCCAGGGCACATCGTGGGCCGGAAGTTCGGTGGCATGGGCATCCAAGAGCGCCCGCATGCGCTCTTCGGCATTCATCGGCGCAAGCATGGCGGACGTGCGGCCGTTCATGCCGCCGCCTCCGCCTTCGTGATCCAATCGTAGCCGCGGGATTCCAGCTCGAGCGCCAGGGACTTGTCGCCGCTCTTGAGAATACGGCCTTCGGCCAGCACATGCACGCGATCCGGTTCGATGTAATCGAGGAGGCGCTGATAATGGGTGACCAGGATGATGGCGCGGTCCTTGTTTCTCAGCGCGTTGACTCCACCCGCCACCACCTTGAGGGCATCGATGTCGAGACCGGAATCGGTTTCGTCCAGGATGGCCAAGCGTGGTTCGAGCACGGCCATCTGAAAGATTTCATTGCGCTTTTTCTCCCCGCCGGAGAAGCCTTCGTTGACGGAACGGGCGAGCAGGGATTCGTCCATCTCCACCAGCTTCATCTTCTCGCGGATGTGGGCCATGAAATCCATGGCGTCGAGTTCCGGCTCGCCGCGATGGGCGCGAATGGCATTGAGACCGGCGCGCAGCAGATAGGCGTTGTTGACCCCCGGGATCTCCACCGGGTACTGGAAGGCGAGGAAAATTCCTTCCCAGGCACGTTCCTCCGGTTTGAGGTCCAGCAGGTTTTTTCCGAGATAGGTGACGCTTCCTTTCGTGACCTCGAAACCGGGGTGGCCGGCGATGACATGGGCCAGCGTGCTCTTGCCGGAGCCGTTCGGCCCCATGATGGCATGCACCTCGCCGGGGTGGACTTCCAGGTCCACGCCTTTCAGGATCTCCGTACCGCCGACGCAGGCGTGCAGATTCTCAATCTTCAGCATGTTCATTCCTCTCCATTTCAAAATCACGAAGGTGCAGGGCTTTCATAAGGCTTCTCTTCAACCCACAGCGCCTTCGAGGCTGACGGCGAGCAGTCGGCCCGCTTCCACGGCGAATTCCATCGGCAATTCATGGAAGACATCCTTGCAGAAGCCGCCCACGATCATGCTGACGGCATCCTCTTCCTTCACGCCGCGTTGCAGGCAATAGAAGAGCTGGTCGTCGCCGATCTTGGATGTCGTGGCTTCATGTTCGACCTGGGCGCTCGGGTTCTTCACCTCGATGTACGGGAAGGTGTGGGCGCCGCAATGCTTGCCGAGCAGCAGGGAATCGCATTGCGAATGGTTGCGCGCCCCGTCGGCACCCTTCAGGATCTTGACAAGACCGCGATAGGACTGCTGGCCGTGGCCGGCGGAGATGCCCTTGGAGACGATGGTGCTCTTGGTGTTTTTGCCGATGTGCACCATCTTGGTGCCGGTATCCGCCTGCTGGTAATGGTTGGTCAGCGCCACCGAGTAGAATTCCCCCATGGAGTCGTCGCCCGTGAGCACGCAGCTTGGGTATTTCCAGGTGATGGCGCTGCCGGTTTCCACCTGGGTCCAGGAAATGCGCGAGCGCTCGCCCCGGCATTCCCCACGCTTGGTGACGAAATTGTAAATGCCGCCGACGCCGTTTTCGTCACCCGGATACCAGTTTTGTACCGTGGAATACTTGATTTGCGCCCCCTTAAGGGCGATGAGTTCCACCACCGCCGCGTGCAACTGGTTTTCGTCGCGCATCGGTGCCGTGCAGCCCTCGAGGTAACTTACATAGGCGTCCTCATCGGCGATGATCAGCGTGCGCTCGAACTGGCCGGTGTTGGATGCGTTGATGCGGAAATAGGTGGAGAGTTCCATCGGACAACGCACTCCCTTGGGCACATAGACGAAGGAGCCGTCAGAGAACACAGCCGAGTTCAGGGTTGCGAAAAAGTTGTCGGTTGGTGGCACGACGCTGCCGAGATATTCCCGCACAAGGTCGGGATATTTCTGAATGGCTTCCGACATGGGGCAGAAGATGACCCCCGCCTCCGCCAGCTTTTCCTTGAAGGTCGTCGCCACCGAGACCGAGTCGAATACGGCATCGACGGCCACCCCGGCCAGCATTTCCTGCTCATGCAGTGGAATGCCGAGCTTGCGATAGGTTTCAATCAGCTTCGGATCCACTTCATCCAGGCTTTTGGGCTGATCACCCCTGGATTTGGGCGCCGAATAGTAGGAAATGGCCTGGTAGTCGATCGGACCGTAATGGATGTGGGCCCATCGCGGCTCCTTCATGGTCCGCCAGTGGTGGTAGGCGGCAAGGCGCCATGCGGTCATCCATTCCGGTTCGTTTTTCTTGGCCGAAATCAGGCGGATGATGTCCTCGGAGAGACCCGGCGGTGCCTTGTCTTCCTCGATGTCGGTGACGAAACCGGCCTGATACTCCTTCTTGACCAGGGCCTCGACTTCAACGTTTTTTGCCATCTTCCGCTCCGCTCTCAGGTTTTTTCCGCGCCGGGGTCGGAGCGATATTTCTGCACATGAAACACGGGCACGAACTCGGAGCGCAACATGTCCGCCAGGCTGATTTCATCCAGCGCCTGGCGCATGGCCTGATTGATCAATTGCCAATTGGCACGCGTCGTGCAATGGGGTTCCTGTTCGCAGTTCCCCTCTTCAAGGTTGCACTCGGTGATGGCAATGGGCCCTTCGAGGCCGGCGATGATTTCGCGCACCGAGATTTCCGAGGGGGCCTTGGCCAGACGATAGCCGCCACCGGCACCACGCACGGACTTGAGCAGTCCCTGGTGCAGGAGGATCTGCAGGATCTTGCTGACCGTCGGTTGCGGCAGGCACACGGTTGCCGCAAGTTCGGCGGCGTTGTGCACCTCGCCCATGTTGCGGGCAAGCTGAGCCATCAGCAGGACGCCGTAGTCGGTCAGTCGAGTGATACGAAACATGTCATTGCATCCATAAAGTCGGACTATTCTAGTATGGATTAACCGGCCAGGCAAGATGAATCGTCCCCATGTGTTCAAGGGTTTTTGCATCCCGTGTCAACCGTATACCCTGGCGTGCGTTTATTCTTGATAGCGGGTTCAAAAACAAGGAGGGATCCATGAAAGGAATCTTGAGAGAAATCTGTGCCATTTTTCTCTTTTTTGCGGCGGTCGCCCTCGGACGGCCACCGGGAATCGCAGCGGCGGACGAGGCCGGGGCCGGTGAACGCATCGAACGGCATCTGGATGCGCAAGGACGCCGCATCGATGAGCATCTGGACCGCAAGGGTGAGGAAATCCATGCGCGTTTCGATCGCCAGGCCGATCGGGCCCGGGAGCATGGGCATGAGGCCCAGGCCGAGCGACTGGAACGCCAGGGTGAGCGGATCGAGCAGCATCTGGATGCAAAGGGCGATCGTATCCGCCGACGCCTGCATCGCCGGGGTGAGAAGATTGAACGCCGTGCTCCACGGCGTCACGGGCATGCCGATCGCGAGCGGCCCACCGCCGGCGGTCGCGGACCCGACTTCGGGCGGGAGCGTTTCGAACACCGCGGCCACAGTGGGCCGGGATTTGGTCCACATCCCGGCCCTCGGGCACATCCGGTTCCGCGCCGACACGGGCGTTGACGCCCGTTGCCGCAGCGTCCCGAGCCTCTGGCCGGGTCCAGAAAAGCACGGGCTTTCAGGAAGGTCGTTGAGGACTGACAAAGGCGGTCGGAGTGCGGCAGAATGAAGCCGTTGTGCGTGACGATGGAAACGGAAGTTTGGCCTGGTTACGGATGCGCGCCGCTTTCGAAAAAGGAGTCGGATCTGGACATTGAGCGGAAACTCAATGCCTTCCTGGCCGGGGTGGAGAAGCGTGCGCTGCGTATGGCCGAACTCGCCACCGGCAATCGCGATGACGCCATGGAATTGGTGCAGGACGCCATGATGGGTCTGGCAAGGAAATACGCCTCCCGACCCGAAGAAGAGTGGCCCCCTCTCTTCCATCGTATCCTGCAAAATGGCATTCGCGACTGGCATCGTCGCCGGCTCAGAAGGTACGAATGGCGCCGCTTGCTGCCGCAACGGTTGCCGTTCGTTGCCCTCGCGGGCCAGCCGGATGATGCGCCGGGCTCCGACGCCCGGGGTCCGTTTGAGCAGGTGGCGCAGTCCCGTTTTGCCGCGGCGCTGTTGGCGGCGCTGGCCGAGTTGCCCGTACGCCAACAGCAGGTTTTTCTGCTGCGCGTCTGGGAGGGCCTGGATGTCGCCGACACCGCCCGGGCCATGGCATGCTCGCAAGGCAGCGTCAAGACCCATTATTTCCGCGCCATGCATCGCTTGCGGGAAGCGCTGGAGGAATATCGGCCATGAACGGTGGTCTTTCCAAAGATGATGGATTCCTGCGTCTTGTCCGCGTCACCTTGGATGAGGATGTGGCGGATCTCGATGCGGCCTCAAGCCGGCGACTCCGGCAGGTCCGTGCCCGGGCCGTGGCCGAATGCAGCCGGCGGCGGACCGGTGGCTGGCTTCCGTTCGGGATCCTTGCGGCCGCGATGGCCGTGGGCTTCTTGGTTTTCTTCCCCTCGGCCACGCGTCACACCCCCCAAACACCGGCGATCGAGGATGTGGAACTGCTGACTTCGGATGTGGATCTGGATGTGTTGCAGAACCTGGATTTCTATGCCTGGCTCGCCGAGAACCCCGATGCGGGCTAGCTGCTTGCTCCTGCTGTTGTGGCTGCCTTGGGCTCAGAGCTATGGAAGCGAGACGGAGCCGCCACCGGATGCCGGTTTGATCGAATTTCTCGAATTTCTCGGTGAATGGGAGACCCCGGAAGGGGAGTGGTACGATCCATTGCCTGGGGATGCGCAGGCGACAACGCAGCAGCAGGATGATGAGGTGGAAAATGATGACGATCCATAACATTCGGCGATTGCTCGTTGCCGGCCTTCTGGCCCTCATCCCATCCATGCAGGCGTGGGCGGGTCCCGAAGGCGTGCCTTGGGCGTCCCTGACTCCCCGGCAGCAGCATATCCTCGCGTCTTTCCGCTCCCGATGGGAGCAATTGCCCCCTTCCCGACAGGTGCGCCTGCAGAGGGGGGCGGAACGCTGGTCGCATCTGACGCCGGAGCAACGCCGGCGTATGCGCAGGAAGTTTCGGCAATGGAAAAGGCTGCGCCCGGAGCAACGTCAGGCGATACGTGAAAGATATCGCCGTTTCCTTCAACTGCCGCCCCGACAGCGGCGGCATATCATCGACAGGCGCCGATGGTACAGGCGCCTGCCGCCGCAGAGGCAGCGCTTGCTTCGCAAACGCTGGCAGCGTATGAGATCGGGAACACGGCCTGGTTGGGGGCGCCGCTTTGGACGTCCGCACGGTCCTCCGGGAGGCCATAACCGGCGGGGAGACGGCGGCCTCCCTCGCCCCGGTCCTCACCGTTGATTCCCACGGTTGGAGACCCTGCCCGATACGGACGCTGCTTTCATCGCAAACTCGGGTTAACCTACGGGGGGCGGAAAACAGAATCCCGTGTAGATTCCGGCCGCAATCAAAGACCGGAGGCCGTTGCAGATGAACATGATACCCGCATGGACATGCCCGCAATGAATGTGCGCGAGGCCCTCTTGCTGCGCAAATCGGTGCGCGCATTTCTCGATCGGCCGGTGCCGCGGCAAATCATCGAACATCTGTTGGACGCCGCCCGGCATGCGCCTTCCGGGGCCAATGCCCAACCCTGGCAGGTGGCGGTTGTCAGCGGCGCCAAAAAGCTGGAAATTCAGCGCAAGATGGAATCGGCCTACCGTGCCGGCAGGCGGGGGCGGATGGATTATTCATACTATCCCGAACACTGGTTCAGCCCCTATCGCGAGCGTCGGCTGGCCTGCGGCCTGCAGCTTTATGCGGCCCTGGGTATCGCGCGTGAGGACAAGGAGCGCCGCCGCGAGCAGTGGGTGGCGAACTACCGTGCCTTCGACGCCCCCGTGGCCTTGTTTTTCTTCATGGACAGGAGGCTGGCGACGGGATCGTTCATGGATTTCGGCATGTTCTTGCAATCCTTGATGCTGGCGGCCGTGGAGGCGGGCCTGGCCACCTGCCCGCAGGCGGCCCTCGGTGAATATCCGGAAATCGTCAAGCAGGCGCTTGGATATCCGCAACAAAGCATTCTGGTATGCGGCATGGCCTTGGGCTACGAGGACAAAAAAGCGCCCGTGAACAGCTATCGCACGCCGCGCGAGGAGGTGCCGGCCTTCACGCGCTTCTATCTCGATCCCCCGAAGGCGGATATCGGGGCATGAAGGCCCCGATTGCCGTCATGGCCTCGGGGCGGGGCACCAACCTGCGGGCGATCCTGGCCGCAGCTGCAGCCGGTAACTGCCCGGTGGAAGTGAGGCTGGTGCTCACGGACCGTGCGGATGCAGGAGCCCTTACCGTGGCCAGGCAGGGGGAAGTGGCGCGCATCGAACATCTCAACCCGGCCGATTATCCGCATCGGGAAGCCTTTGACGCCGCCTGCGCGGAACGCATCACCGCCGCAGGCTGCGAATGGGTTGTTCTGGCCGGCTACATGCGCATCCTCTCCAATGCCTTTATCGCCCGTTTCCGCAACCGTATCGTCAACATCCACCCCGCCTTGCTGCCCGCCTTTCCCGGTGCCCACGCCGTGCGTGATGCCCTCCACTACGGGGTCAAGATCACCGGCGTGACCGTGCATCTGGTGAACGAGATTCTGGACGGGGGTCCGATCCTGGCCCAGGCGGCGGTCGAGGTGCGGGAGGATGACGACGAGGCATCGCTCCTTGCACGCATTCACACGATCGAACACGAACTCTATCCGCAAACGCTCGGTCGGATCGTCACCTCCGGCTTCGAAATCCGCGGCCGCAGGGTGGTGTGGCAGAAGACGTAGGGCATCGGCGATTGCCTCCACCGGAATTTACTGGTAGAAAATCAGGGATGCAGGAAGCCTCCGTGACCATCATCGGGGCGGGTCTGGCCGGCTCCGAAGCCGCTTGGCAGCTGGCCGGGCGCGGCGTGCGCGTACGCTTATGCGAGATGCGCCCGCAGAAGATGACGCCGGCGCACAAGACGGGCAAGTATGCCGAACTCGTTTGCTCCAACACCTTCCGTGCCGATCATTTGGAGAGCGCCGTCGGTCTTTTGCATGAGGAAATGCGCAGACTGGATTCCCTGATCATGCAGGCCGCCGATGCCTTCAGGATTCCCGCCGGCACCGCTCTGGCCGTGGATCGCGAACGATTCTCCGATTTCATCACGCGGGCACTGGCCGCCCATCCAATGATCGAGCGCATCGAGACCGAGGTCACCGAGATTCCCGAACACGGTCCGGTCCTGATCGCCACCGGCCCCCTGACCTCGGATGCCCTTTACGCCGCCATCCGCCGCCGGACCGGTGAGGCAAACTTGAGCTTTTTCGATGCCATCGCTCCGATCGTGAATGCGGAGACGGTGGATACGAGAATCGCCTACTGGAAAAACCGCTACGACAAACACATCGGCGACAGTGATGAAGGCGGTGATTACCTGAATTGCCCGATGAACGCCGGCCAGTACAGGGCCTTCATCGCCGAGCTGCTGGCGGCGAAGAAGGTGGAGTTTCGGGGTTTCGAGGACATTCCCTATTTCGAAGGCTGCATGCCGATCGAGGAGATGGCTGCGCGCGGTGTGGATACGCCGCGCTTCGGGCCGATGAAACCGGTGGGTCTTGAACACCCCCGCACCGGCGAGCGCTTCCATGCCGTGGTGCAGCTTCGACGCGACAACCGCTTGGGAAGTCTTCTGAACATGGTCGGTTTCCAGACCAAGATGACCTACGGCGAGCAAGTGCGGGTGTTTCGCATGATCCCGGGCCTGGAACGGGCGGAGTTCTTCCGCCTGGGTTCGATGCACCGCAACACCTTCATTCGCTCGCCCGTCCTGCTCGACGGCACCCTGCGACTGAAAAAGGAGCCGCGCATCCTGTTTGCCGGCCAGATCACGGGGGTGGAGGGCTATGTGGAATCGGCGGCCACCGGCCTGATGGCCGGACTTTTCCTGGCCGACATCGTACGCGGCAGAAGCCCGGTGCCGCCGCCGGCGGTGACGGCGCACGGTGCTCTGCTTGCCCACATCTCCCAAACCCGGTCCGAGGATTTCCAGCCCATGAACATCAATTTCGGCCTGCTGCCGCAGGCGGACGATTCCGGCCATGGTCGAATCGGCAAGCAGGAACGCCGGCGCCGGCTGGCCATGCGGGCGCTGGCGGCGCTGGAGGGCTGGCGGAAGGATTCGGGATCAGCCGGGATGCGAGTCGCGGTGGGATGATATCCAGAACCAACGAACCGGGAGGGTCGATGCCATGATCATGCTCTATGCGGCCATTTTTTTTCTCATGCTCATCGCTGCAGGGGCGATATGGGCCATCTACAAGATGTGGCTGTCCTAGCCCGGATTTTTCATGATGACCATGCGTCGGGATTATTTCGCGGTTCCTTTCTTGTCTGCGCGGGCCGGCAAGCAAGGACTGAGGGCCGAGGTTCAAGGACGGAGTGACAAATCATGCGTATCGTGGTGCAACAAGGGATGCTTCCTCGTTACTCGTTGCTCACTCCCGTTGGCCGGCGTCCTTCATCCGCAATCCCATGAAAAATCCGGGCTAGCCGGAAGGAAAAAGAAAGCTCCTTTGCTTTCCGCGCGAGTCAGAAGAATGGCCAAAGATGCCAGCCTTCCAATTCGTCCCGGCAGGCGGCGATCTGGGCGCGGTAGCGCGCAGCCCGGCGCGCCACTTTTCTCGCCACCCGCAGCAACCACGGCTTCTTGAGGTAGGTGCGGCGGGCATACCCGCCCTGGCCCTCGTGGTAGGCGAGATATTGATTGTAGGCGTCCCACTTGGAGATGCCGAGGCGTTTGTGCGACAGATTCCCATACCAGCCGATGAAGTCGGTCACATCGGAGAAATCGTCCCGGTCGGCGCCGCTGTTGCCCGTTTTGCGGATGTACCATTCCCAGGTGGAATCCTTCACCTGCGCATAGCCGTAGGCCGAGGATTTGCGCCCCCATGGAATGAAGCCGAGCAAGGTGTCCTTGGGCGCCTTGGCCTGGGAGCGGAACCTTGATTCCTGCCAGATGATGGCCAGTTGCACGTGGATGGGTACACCCCATTTCCTGAAGGATCTTTCGGCATCTTCGTACCAGCCGGACTTCTCCCGGAAGATGGCGCAGCCGTTGTCGATATGGCGCGGTGGCGTGGTGGCGCAGGCGGTGAAGAGCAGCGTCAGGCCTGCGGCGGCATATCGCGTTCTGTTCATCGAATCAATCCTCTTGCAACGAAGCTTTCCGTGAAGGGTTTTCCATCTCTCCATCCAGGCACGTCCGGAACCACTGCTCCAGGATCACCAGGCTCCAGATGCGATGGCCAAGATTGAAGCGTCCGCTCTTGTGCATGTCCAGCAGCCTCAGGGCCCGCTGCGGTTCCACGATCCCGCGGGCGGCGAAGGCGTCCGAGGTGAACAACTCTTGGGCCATCCCGCCCAGCTCCCCCCGTAGCCAGCGATCGATCGGGATCGT
>CAZHOU010000046.1:0-10478 GCA_964534165.1 uncultured Zetaproteobacteria bacterium | reverse complement strand
ACCAATCACCGATTTCTGCGCCATCCATCCGCGATCCCATGAAAAATCCGGGCTAGCCGGCGGTGCGCCGCAGGCGCAACCCCAACTCCCGGAGCTGCGCCTCTTCCACACGCGACGGCGTCTCGCTCATCAGATCCGCGGCCCGTTGCGTTTTTGGAAAGGCGATGACATCGCGGATGGAGTCGGCTCCCAGCATCAGGGCCAGTACCCGATCCAGGCCGAAGGCCAGGCCGCCGTGCGGCGGCGCCCCGTATTGCAGCGCCCTGAGCAGGAATCCGAACTTCCGCTCCGCCTCCTGCGGGGAAATTCCCAGAGCCGCAAAGACACGCGACTGCACTTCCGTGTCATGGATGCGGATGGAACCGCCGCCGATCTCGGTGCCGTTCCACACCAGATCGTAGGCCTGGGAACGCATGTCCAGGGGCTTGGAATCGATCAGATCCATGTCCTCGTCCACGGGTGCCGTGAAGGGGTGGTGCAGGGCATCGAGCCGCTTCTCCTCTTCATTCCAGCCGAACATCGGGAAATCCACGATCCAGACGAGACGATGGTCATCGTCGCTGAACAGGGCCAGATCGCGCCCGATCTTCACGCGCAGATGCCCCAACGCCTCGTTGACCACCCTGGCATCCCCGGCGCCGAAAAAGAGAAGATCGCCGTTCTCGGCGTCGCAGGCGGACAGAAGATCGCGCAAGGCCTCGACGGTGAAGAATTTGACGATCGGCGATTGCAGGCCGGCGGGCAGATCCTCGACATCGTTCACCTTGATCCACGCCAGTCCCCTGGCGCCGTAAATGCGGACAAAATCCGTATAATCATCGATCTGCTTGCGCGTGAGCAGGCCGCCGGCCGGAACACGCAGCACCTTCACCAGCCCGCCCGCATCCGCCGCCTCGCGGAAAACCTTGAACTCCACCTTCCGCATCAGATCCGTGACATCCGTATGTTCCAGCCCGAAACGGACATCCGGCCGGTCGAGACCAAAACGCGCAATGGCTTCGGGATAGCTCAGGCGCGGGAAAGGCAGCTCCGGCCGAATATCGAGGCCGGCCTCGAACATCACGGCGATCAGACCCTCGGCCACTTGCATCACCTCGTCCCGGTCCACGAAGGACATCTCCAGATCGATCTGGGTGAACTCCGGCTGCCGGTCCGCACGCAGATCCTCGTCCCGGAAGCAGCGGGCGATCTGGTAATAGCGATCCATGCCGGCGACCATCAACAGCTGCTTGAAGATCTGCGGGCTCTGCGGCAGGGCATAGAAGTTTCCCGGATAGATGCGGCTTGGAACCAGGTAGTCGCGCGCTCCTTCCGGTGTGGATTTGTTCAGGATCGGGGTTTCGATCTCCAGGAAATCCTGCGCGTCCAGGTAATTGCGCGCCGCATGCACCACCTTGTGTCGCATGATCATGTTGGCCTGCATCCTGGGGCGGCGCAGGTCGAGATAGCGGAATTCAAGCCGGTGCTGCTCACCGGCGTCGCAGTGATCGTCGATCACAAACGGCGGCGTCTTGGCCCGGTTCAAAACGCGGATATCCGAGGCCTTGACCTCGATGGCGCCGGTGGGAAGTTTGGGGTTGATCGTCTCCGGGGAGCGCGGGACCACCGTGCCCAGAACCTCGATGACGTCCTGCGGGCGCAGGCCGTGCGCCAGTTTGTGTTCCTCCGGCGTATCCGGATGCACCACCACCTGAACCAGTCCGAAACGATCGCGCACGTCGAGAAACACAACACCGCCATGGTCGCGATTGGTCTGCACCCAGCCGCACAAACGGACCGTCCGATGGATGTGTTCGGCTGTGAAATCGCCGCAATAGGTGCGCTGTGTCATGAACAAAAAACCTCCGAAAACAAGGCGGCGCAGCCTACCCGCAAGGCTGCACGATGCAAAGCCGCGGATCGTCAGTCGTGTCCGGGAAAAGCGCAGACCTCCGCGACCGCCCGTTCAAGATCCGCCATGGGGGTGTAGAAATGGGGCGAGAAGCGAAGGCCGCCACCGCGCAAGGCGCAGATCACGCTTCGAGCCGTCAAATGCCGGTGCAGGGCCGCATGACCGCCCGCATCCAGATCACGGCGGCGAAAGGTGACGATGCCCGCCAGGCGCTCCGGTTCGGGCGGAGAGAGGAGTTGCAGTCTTTCCTCTCCGGCGACGAGCTGAAGCAACCGCCGCGTGCGCGCAAGCAGTTCCGTCTCAACCTTGCGCATGCCAACCTCCAGCAACAGGCCCAGGGATGCATGCAGGGCGTGGATACCGAGCATGTTCGGGCTCCCCGGCTCGAATCTGCGCGCACTCTCTGCCGGCCTCCATTCCAGACGCTCGAAATCGCCGGCGTGCTCCACCATGTGCCAGCCGTACTGCAGAAGCCGCAGGCGCTCGCGCAGACGTGGATGGGTGTAGAAGACGGCCAGCCCCTCCGGTCCGAGCATCCATTTATGGCCGTCGGCAACCACGACGTCGGCGTGACAGGCGCGAGCATCGAAGACCAGAGCACCGAGACTCTGGATGGCATCGATGCAGAACAGGATGCCGCGGTCGCGGCAGAAGCGTCCGAGTCGCTTCAGGTTGAGGCGCAGACCGGTACCGTACTGCACGGAGCTGACCGCAAGCAGGCGCGTCCGTTCGTCGCAAAGGTCCACAAGCGCCGCCTCCGGATCAGGGCCCGTGATGTCGGCAAGCCGCAGATGCACACCCAACGGGCGCAGGGATTCCCAGACGATGCGATTGGAGGGAAACTCCCCTCGGGCGGAAACGATGTTGTCGCCTTCCTTCCAGTCCAGGCCGTAAGCCAAAAGCGACAGCCCCTCCGAAGTGTTTTTGACAAGAGCGATGTCGTCGGAAGCGCCGGCGCCCAACAGGCAAACAAGCCGGGAGCGTAGATCGCGTTCGACCCCGAGCCAGCGGGAATAGTCGGCGGCCCCTTGAAGCATATTCTCTTCCGCAAAGGCCTGAACGGCCGCGCTCGTTCGCCGCGGCCAGACACCGACGGCGGCGTGGTTGAGATAGATCAGCCCGGCGCGCAGCGGGAACTCTTCCAAACCACCTACCCGCTGGAATGGGATCTTCCCCGCTCCTCCAGGGGCTTGCCGCAATGGGGGCAACGGGTGATCGCGTGTTCCATTTGAGCCTCAGCCATCTCCTCGTGCAACAGCAGGCTGGCCTCGTCGCGATCGAGGCCGAGATCGGCGCGCGTACCTTCGAGCAGATGCCGCTCGTCCTCGGCGATTGCACCCCTCTCCAGCACCTTGCGCACGACCAGGCGGTAGGCCTCGCGCCGTTTTTGCAACTCCTGCGTAAAGCCCGCGGCGATGATACCGGCCGGGAGCGCGGCGATGCCGACACCCAGAATCACGATGATGATGCTGAAGAAGCGCCCGCCGGCGGTCACCGGCACGACATCGCCGTAGCCCACGGTCGTCAGCGTCACCGCCGCCCACCACATGGCCGCCGGGATGCTGCCGAAGGCCTGTGGCTGCACATCTCGCTCGGCCACGTACATGCCGGCGGCGGCCAACACCATCAACACCAGCAGCACCAGCAGAGCGGCGCCGAGCGAACGCGCCTCGGCCCGGATCACCTTGAACAGGATTTCCAGAGCCGCGAAATGGCGCGTCAGCTTGAAGGCCCGCAACAGCCGCAATACGCGCAGGATTCGTGTATCGACATCAAAGAAGGCCCCGAGGAAGAAGGGCAGGATGGCCATCAGGTCCACGATCGCCATGGGTGTGAGCATGTACCGAAAACGGCCGGCCAGAGATCGTCGGAAGCGGCCGTCCTCGACGCAGACCCAAAGCCGGAAAAGGTATTCCACGGCAAAGACCGCAACCGAGAAGAACTCGAAGTCATTGAAAAAACGTCGGTACCTGGCCCCGATCTCCGGCACGCTCTCGATCATGACAGCCACGACATTGGCGATGATCAGGAACATGATGGCCTGATGAACCGCCCGACCCAACGGCCGCCCGGAAGGCTGTTCCAGAATATGATAGATGCGTCGCCTCAGCGACAGTTGCAGCTCCTGCGACCCGCCTCCGCGCTCCTTTCGACCGGCGACCATGGCCGCCATCGGCGCGTCAGCCCAGGAGGGGGGCGATGACCAGACTGACGATGGCCATGACGTTGATCAGGATGTTCATCGACGGCCCGGAGGTGTCCTTGAACGGATCACCGACGGTGTCGCCGACCACCACGGCCTTGTGCACGTCCGAACCTTTGCCGCCGTGATAACCCTTCTCCACATGCTTCTTGGCATTGTCCCAGGCGCCGCCGGCATTGGCCATGGTCAGCGCCAGCAGCACGCAGCTGATCAGGGCGCCACCCAGCATGCCGCCGAGCGCCGCGGGGCTGATACCGAAGCCGACGACGACCGGCACCAGCATGGCGATGGAACCGGGCAGGATCATGCGCTTCAGGGCCGCGGTTGTGGCGATATCGACGCAGCGGGCCGTATCCGGATCGGCCTTGCCCTCGAGCAGGCCGGGAATCTCCTTGAACTGACGCCGGATCTCCTTGATCATGTCGAAGGCGGCATCCCCCACCGCGGTCATGGCCAACGAGCCCAGAAGATAGGGGATCAAACCGCCGATGAACAAGCCGATCAACACATCCGGCTTGTTCAACTCCAAGGTGAAGTCCTGCACGTGCACGGACACGGTCTGCACATAGGCGGTGACGATGGCCAGCGCCGCCAGGGCCGCAGCGCCGATGGCAAAGCCCTTGCCGATGGCGGCGGTCGTGTTTCCCAGCTCGTCCAGCCGGTCGGTGATGGTACGGGTTTCCTTGCCCAACCCAGCCATCTCGGCGATGCCGCCGGCGTTGTCCGCCACCGGCCCGTAGGCATCCACGGCCATCGTGATGCCCACCGTTGCCAGCATGCCGACGGCGGCGCTGCCGACGCCGTAGCGTCCGCACAACTGGGACGAGATGTAGATGATGGCACAAATGCCGAGCACCGGGGCCACGACCGACTGCATGCCCACGGCCAGACCCGAGATCATGACCGTGGCCGGCCCCGTCTCGCCGGCCTTGGCGATGTTCCTCACCGGCTGGCCGCCGGTGTAGTATTCGGTGACCAGGCCAATCAAAACGCCGCCAACGGCGCCGGCCAGCACCGACCACCACGCTCCCACGCTCACCCCGCTTGAGCGGATGACGAAGAAAGCGGCGATGATGAACAACACGGCGGCGGCGATCGTACCGACACGCAGGGCCACGTCCGCCGGCTTGTGGGCCATCGCCTTGACGATGCCGATGCCGATGACGGAACAGACGATGCCCGTCGAGGCCATGGCCAGCGGCAGGAACATCAGGGCCGGGCGCGTGCCCACCGATCCCAATACATCCATGGACATCGTCGAGGCCATGGCGATCGTGGCGATGATGGCCCCGCAATAGGACTCGAAGATGTCCGAACCCATGCCGGCGATGTCGCCGACGTTGTCGCCGACGTTGTCGGCGATGACGCCCGGATTGCGCGGATCATCTTCCGGGATGCCGGCCTCGACCTTGCCGACGAGATCGGCGCCGACATCGGCGCTCTTGGTGTAGATGCCGCCGCCGACACGCGAGAACAGGGCCACCGACGATGCTCCCATGCCGAAACCGTGAATGGCATGCGCCGTCTCCGGATCACCGCCGAAGAACAAATACAGGGTGCCCAGGCCCAGCAGACCGAGCGCGGCGACGGTGAGCCCCATGACCGAACCGCCGAAGAAGGCCACGGAGAGGGCTGCGGCTGCACCTTGCGTGTGCGCAGCCGTTGTCGTGCGCACATTGGCGCGTGTGGCCGTGTACATGCCAAAGAAACCGGCGAGCATCGAACATACGGCTCCGGTCAAAAAGGCGATCATCGTATACAGGCCGAGACTCCAGAAAAGCAATGCAGCAACCACAACCACAAAGCCGGCCAGGATCGTGTATTCACGTTTCAGGAAAACCATCGCCCCCAGGTGGATGGCGTCGCCAATACGCGTCACCTTCTCCTCACCGGCCGGACTCCTCATCACCACGCGGTGGATGCCGTAGGCCACGGCCAGGCCGGCCACGCCCAGTGCCGCGGGTATCATCGTCGTTATGGACATCTATGCTCCTCCCTTCTCTGCCGTGCGGCGAAGCCATCGCTGCACCCCCCACGCCGCCGCCGGTTTCGCTTTATGACCTGAGGCGCCTCACGGGTCAAGCATCAATCCTTGATTTTACTCCGCAAAGCGGGCGATCGAGGCCTCGATTTCACTCCGGGCCGCCGCGGCATCACCCCAGCCCCCCAGCCTGACCCACTTTCCGGGCTCCAGATCCTTGTAATGGGCAAAGAAATGCTCGATCTGGTCCGTCAGGAAACGGGGCAGATCCTCGGGTCTTTGCACGTGATCGTAGATCGGCTTGATGCGGGAGACCGGCACCGCCAACACCTTGGCATCCACGCCTTTCTCATCCTCCATGCTCAACAGACCCACGGGCCGGCACGGGACGACACATCCCGGCATCAACGCGAATCTCGCCACAACCAGCACATCCACCGGATCCCCGTCCTCGGACAGCGTGTTCGGGATGAAACCGTAGTTGCAGGGATAATGCATGGCCGTGTGCATGAAGCGATCCACGAAGATCGCCCCCGAGGCCTTGTCGACCTCGTATTTGATCGGATCGCCATTCTGCGGAATCTCGATCACGACATTGATCTCCTCGGGCGGGTTTGCCCCCGCCGGTATCCTGGTGATGTCCATGCAAGCTCCTCGCCGAAGGTGCGTATGCGCTGCATTGTAGGCACCCGACCTTGCGACACAAGCATATCTCTCCCAAAACGTTATGCTTGCGGTATGATCCTCATCTCCATCACCGAGCAGACGCTCTACCATCGTCGCAAAAGCGGCATCTGGCACGCCTACCCCGTTTCCACCGCCAGCAAGGGCACGGGCAACCGCCGTGACAGTCTGCAAACCCCGCTTGGACGCCACCGCATCTGCGCCAAAATCGGCGAGGGCCTGCCTTCCTACACCGTCTTCATCGGCCGCCGGCCAATCGGTATCCTCGACCCCGGACGGGCCGATCCATCCCGAGACTGGATCCTGACCCGAATCCTGTGGCTGGAAGGCATGCAGACCGGCTACAACCGACGCGGGGCGGTGGATACGAAATCGCGCTATATCTACATCCACGGCACGCATGCCGAAGACTGCATCGGCTCCCCGGCCTCGCACGGCTGCATCCGCATGCGCAATGACGACATCCTGGAGCTTTTTGCGCACGCACGCGTCGGCGAACAGGTACGCATTGTCCGTGCAGGCGCTCCCGGCTAGCATCCACCGCCTTTTGCCAAGGAGTGCATCATTGAACGGACCAACCGGGTCATTGCGAAGAACAGATTGCCGCGGCCTGGCGGCCTCGCAATGACGGACACGGGGTCAGGAAAAGCGGGGACAGTTTACTTTCTTCCGCGCTCCGCCCGGAAAAGTGAAACTGTCCCCGTTTTTCCGTTCGCAGTCTAGGGTAAGATACGAACGGCGGACGGTCGTGCCGGCAAGGGAAGGAGTGGAACGAGTGTTCAAACGTATCCTGATCGCCAACCGTGGCGAGTGCGCGATCCGCATCATCCGCTCCTGCCGCGAACTCGGCATCGAAAGCGTCGCCATCTACACCGAGGAGGACGCTCGCGCCCTGCACGTCAAGAAGGCGGACCAGGCGGTGCTGATGGGGCCGGATCCGGTCCGGAGTTATCTGAACATTCACCGCATCGTGGACATTGCGGTCGAAACCCACTGCGACGCCGTTCATCCCGGTTACGGTTTTTTGTCGGAGAACGCCGAATTTGCCGAGCGTGTCCTGGAGGCAGATCTCGTTTACATCGGACCCGGCCCCGGAGCGATCCGGGACATGGGCAACAAGACCAAGGCACGGAAGTCCATGATTGCCGCCGGCATTCCGGTCATCCCCGGTTCCGACTCAAGCCTGCATGACCTCGATGAAGCGCTGGCATTGGCACGTGAGATGGGCTACCCAGTGATGCTGAAGGCCGCATCCGGCGGTGGCGGCCGTGGCATCCGGCGCTGCGACAATGACGACGCATTGACACGAAACTACGAGATCACTCGCCGGGAAGCGAAGGCGGCCTTCGGCGACGATGCCCTGTTCATGGAGAAATGCATCGTAAACCCCCGCCACATCGAGTTTCAGGTCCTGGCCGATGCTCACGGCCACGCCGTGCACTTGTACGAGCGCGACTGCTCCATCCAGCGTCGGAATCAGAAGCTGATTGAAATCGCACCCTCCAATTCCATCGATGCCGAAATGCGCGAGAAAATGGGAGAGACGGCCGTTGCGGCGGCAAGAGCGGTGGATTATACAAACGCCGGGACGGTTGAATTTCTGGTGGACGACGATCGCCATTTCTATTTCATGGAGATGAATACGCGGCTGCAGGTCGAACACTCGATCACCGAGGCCGTCACCGGGGTGGATCTGGTGGCCGAGCAAATCAAGATCGCGGCGGGAGAGACGCTCGCCCTGCGGCAGCAAGACATCCCGCTCATGGGCCATGCCATTGAATTCCGCATCAATGCCGAAGATCCGAAGAACGACTTCCTGCCCACGCCCGGACGCATCACCCGCTATTTCTCTCCCGGTGGCATGGGTGTACGTGTGGATGGCTGTGTCTATCCCGGCTATGTCATCCCGCCTCACTACGATTCGATGTGCGCCAAGCTCACGGTCTGGGGGCCGGACTGGCCGCTCACGGTGCGTCGTGCCCGCCGCGCCCTGAACGAATACGATATCCGCGGCGTACGCACCACCCTCCCCCTCTACCGCCATATCGCCGCATCCGGGGCTTTCATGCAAGGGATCTTCGACACCGGCTTTCTCGACGCACATCCGGAACTTCTCGACTACCCTTCCAGCGGTAGCCGCGAAGACATCGCCGCCGCCTGTGCCGCCGCCATCGCCGCACACGCGGGACTGTAGAGCGACAAGGGGACGACACCATGACCGGAACCACAAAAAAACTCACCGTCACCGAACTGGCGCTGCGCGACGGGCACCAGTCGCTCCTGGCCACACGCATGCGTCTCGACGACATGCTGCCGGTCTGCGAGAAGCTCGACGCCGTCGGATACGGATCCATCGAGGCCTGGGGGGGCGCCACTTTCGACGCCTGCCTGCGTTATCTCAAGGAGGACCCGTGGATGCGCCTGCGGGAACTTAAAAAGGCGCTTCCCAACACCCCATTGCAGATGCTGCTGCGCGGCCAGAACCTTCTCGGCTACCGCCACTACGCCGACGATGTCGTCAAAAAATTCGTCGACCGGGCCTGTGACGGAGGTGTCGATGTCTTCCGCATCTTCGACGCCATGAACGATCTGCGCAACGTCCGCGTCGCCATTGCGCAGGTGAAAGAAAATGGCAAACATGCCCAGGGAGCCATCTGCTACACAACAAGTCCGCTGCACACCCTGGATCATTTCGTGATTTTGGCCAGGGGATTTGAGGACCTGGGCTGCGATTCACTGGCCATCAAGGACATGGCCGGATTGCTCACCCCGTCCACGGCCCGGGAATTGGTGAAGGCGATCAAAGAGGCCGTGGCCCTTCCACTGCACATGCACGTGCACGCGACGGCGGGCCTGGCCGAGATGGTGCAGTGGGAAGCGGTTCACGCCGGCTGCGATGCCATTGACACGGCCATCTCGCCGCTTGCCGGCGGCACCAGCCATGCCCCGACCGAGGCCATGGTTGCGGCCTTCAACGGCACCGGTTTCGACACCGGTCTGGATCTCGGCCTGCTGGAAGACATCGCTGCCTATTTCCGCACGGTGCGCAAGAAATACGCCCGCTTCGAATCCGACTTCACCGGCATCGACACGCGCGTGCAGAGCAATCAGATCCCCGGAGGCATGATTTCCAACCTCGCGCATCAACTCAAGGAACAGGGGGCGCTGGAACGCATGGACGAGGTGCTTGAAGAAGTGCCTCACGTGCGCGCCGATTTCGGCTACCCGCCGCTCGTCACCCCCACCAGCCAGATCGTCGGCACACAGGCGGTGTTGAATGTGCTCTCCGGGAAGAAATACAAAATCATCACCAACGAAACCCGAGCCTACCTGAAGGGCATGTACGGAAAACCGATCGGGGAAGTGAACGCGGCGGTGCGCAAGCTGGCGCTGGGGGATGAGGAGGTGATCGAGGTTCGTCCGGCGGACCTGCTCGAGCCCGAACTCGATGCCCTCGCGCGCGAGGTCGGCGACAAGGCGGATTCCATCGAGGATGTTCTCTCCTACGCCCTCTTCCCGGCCGTGGCGCTGGAGTTCCTCGATCAGCGAGCGGCCGGCCGACTCGAACCGGAGCCACTGGAGGTTCCCAAGACGGAGACGCAAAAGACAGCGGTTGCGCCGGCACTGGCGCCGACGGAATTCAATCTGACCATTCACGGGGAGCAATACCACGTGCGCATCGAGGGCAGCGGCCACAAGAGCGCCGACATCCGTCCCTT
>CAZHOU010000045.1:0-10609 GCA_964534165.1 uncultured Zetaproteobacteria bacterium | reverse complement strand
CAGCGGCCACGGCCGTATACATCAATTCTTTCATCTCCACCTCCTTGGGTTGATTGGGCGGGATCATCCCGCCGTATTCCTGTGTTGGACGAACATTAGTCTTGCAAGATGAGAAGCAGATGAGAGGGCCATGAGAAAGTCTTAACCCGGATTTTTCATGCGAACGCGCATGCCCGCGATGTATGGTGATTGGTAAATGGTGATCGGTATTCTCCTGAACGCTGATCCCTGAACCCTGGAACGCTCGCGCCTTGGATTTATCAAAGGTCCGGCAGACTGTTAGGCTTGCAGCATGGATTTCCCCGCCACATCCAACCGCGTGCGTATCAAGGTGTGCGGTATCACCCGCAAGGAGGATGCGCTGGCCGCATCCGCCTTGGGCGTCGATGCCCTGGGCTTCGTCTTCTATGCAAGCTCACCCCGCTTCATTCCTCCGCGCAGGGCGGCGTCGATCATTCATATTTTGCCGCCGTTCGTGACCGCGGTGGGGCTTTTTGTCGATGCCACGCAGGATGCGATCGATGCCGTGCTCGAGGATTGCCCGCTGGATGTGCTGCAGTTTCACGGCAACGAGCCTCCGGCCTTCTGCCGCGCACAATCGCGCCGCGTGATCAAGGCCATCCATGTGGAAACGCGGGAGGATCTGGATGCCGCTTGCGCCTACGACTGCCCGGTTCTGCTGGATACCAAGGCGCCGCCGGGGGTGTTCGGGGGCAGCGGTCAGGCGTTCGACTGGTCCTTGCTGGCCGGTTTTTCGCATCCCCATCCCCTTCTTCTTGCCGGCGGACTGAACGCCGACAATGTCGCCGCCGCCCTCGCCTGTCGCCAATGGGAGGCCGTGGATGTATCCTCCGGTGTGGAATCCGCACCCGGAATCAAGGATGAGGAGAAGCTTCGCCGCTTCGTGGCGCGCGTGAGGGAGCGTTCGTGAACATGCCGTTGTCCGCCATCTATGACCTGGAGATCCGGCATCCGCCCGATGCCGGCGGCCATTTCGGCCGCTATGGCGGAAAATACGCGGCCGAGACCCTGATGCAGCCTCTGGCCGAACTGGAGACCGGTTTCTTCACCGCCTGGCGGGACGAGGAGTTTCAAAGGGAACGTCTGCGGCTGCTCAAGGATTATGTCGGGCGGCCGACCCCGCTGTATTATGCCGAACGCCTGTCGCGGGAGATCGGCGGCGCCCGGATCCTGCTCAAGCGCGAGGATCTGGCACACACCGGCGCCCACAAGATCAACAACACCATCGGCCAGGGGTTGCTGGCACGGCGGATGGGCAAGAAGCGGGTCATTGCCGAGACCGGTGCCGGCCAACATGGGGTGGCCACAGCCACCGTGGCCGCCATGTTCGGCATGCAGTGCGACGTCTACATGGGCCGCGAGGACATGCGGCGCCAGGCTCCAAACGTGTTCCGCATGAATCTGCTCGGAGCGCGCGTGATCCCGGTGGATTCCGGTACGGCGACGCTGAAGGACGCCCTGAACGAAGCCTTGCGCGACTGGGTGGCCAGCTGCCGCGACACCTTCTACATCATCGGCACGGTGGCCGGCCCGCACCCTTACCCGCTGATGGTACGCCAGTTCCACACCGTCATCGGCCAGGAGGCGCGGGCCCAGTGCCTGGAGCAATTCGGCCGTCTCCCGGATGCGGCCATGGCCTGCGTTGGCGGTGGTTCGAACGCCATGGGTCTGTTGCATCCCCTGCGTGACGACGGCCTGCGCCTGATCGCCGTGGAAGCCGCCGGCAGGGGCCTTGCAAGCGGCCGCCATGCCGCGTCGCTCTTGGCCGGCAGGCCGGGGATCCTGCACGGCAATCTCACCTATCTGCTTGAAGATGATGAGGGCCAGATCAAGGGCACGCACAGCATCTCCGCCGGCCTGGATTACCCGGGGGTGGGGCCGGAACTGGCGGCCATGCGCGATGCCGGCGAGCTGGAGGTGACGACGGCCACGGACGACGAGGCGCTTGCCGCCTTCCAGCGCCTGGCGCGCAGCGAGGGCATCCTGCCGGCCCTGGAGTCGAGCCATGCACTCGCCGCCGCCATGAAACTGGCGGCGGAAATGAAGCCGGAACAGATGCTCCTGGTCAATCTCTCCGGGCGCGGCGACAAGGATCTGGATACCGTCAGCCAGGCGGTGGCCGGAAAGGCCGGGGAGGGGTCGGCATGAGCCTCGATCGCCTGAGCGAATGCTTTGCGCGTTGCCGGCGGGAGAATCGCGCCGCCCTTGTCGCCTACCTGACCGCCGGTGATCCCGATCCGGCCACCTCCGGGAAGTTGCTGAAGATCCTGGCGCGGCACGCCGATATCGTGGAGGTCGGCATGCCGTTTTCCGATCCGATGGCCGACGGGCCGGTCATCCAGGCGGCCAGCGAACGTGCCCTGGCCGCGGGTACGCACATGCACGATGTCTTCCGTCTCGCCGCGGCGGTGCGGAAGGAAAAACAGACGGCCGGCATCGTGTTGATGGGTTACGCCAATGTCGCCTATGCCATGGGCTTTGATACCTTCGCCGCCCGCGCGGCGCTGGCCGGGGTGGACGGCGTGTTGCTCGTGGACATTCCGCCCGAAGAGGCGGCCGCGGTCGACGCGGCGTTGCACGACCGCGGTTTGCACTGCATTCGCCTGGTGGCGCCGACATCCTCGCCGGAGCGGCGGGAATTGGCCGTCCGCACAGCGGACGGCTTCATCTACTATGTCTCTCTGACCGGCATCACCGGCGCCCGGATGGGTGCTCTGGACGAGGTGAAGGCGCAGGTGGAGCAGTTGCGGAAGCAGTCCGAACTGCCGATATGTGTCGGTTTCGGTATCAAGACGCCGGCCCAGGCGGCGGCCGTGGCGGCGTTTGCCGACGGCGTGGTCGTCGGCAGCCGGCTGGTGACTCAGGTCACGGAACACCTGCACGACCCCGATGCTATGCTTCGGGCCATGGAACATGAAATCGTTGCAATGCGCAAGGCGATGCATCGCGGGAAGAGTCCTTGAGAGTCAAGGTGTTGGGGTGTTACGGCGGTCAACTGCTCGGGTTTCATTTGACCTCCTTCCTGATCAACGACTCCATCCTGCTCGATGCCGGCTCGCCGACGGAAGCCTTGAGCCTGGAGGCGCAGTTCGGCATCCGTCACATCTTTCTTTCGCACACCCATCTCGATCACATCAAGGACATCGCCTTTCTGGCCGACAACCGTTCGCTCAAGCGCATGGGGGGGCAGAATGAAAACAGGCGTATCGTCGTTCACAGCCTGGAGGAGAACCTCGATGTTCTGCGCAGGGATTTCCTCAATGATGCGGTATGGCCGGACTTCACCAGGATTCCGAGCAGGCAGGATCCCATCGTCACCTTCGAGAAGCTCGAACCCGGCGTGCCGGTGGAAGCCGACGGCATCCGCGTCACGGCCATCCCGGTCAATCATCCCGTGCCGTGCACCGGTTTCCTGCTGCAACAGAACGGCATGCAATTCATCTACACCGCGGACACCGGCCCCACGAATCAGATCTGGGAGGTGGCCAATGCCCAACCCAATCTCAAGGGCCTGATCATGGATTGTTCCTTTCCCAACGCCTATGAACGCCTGGCGGCCGAGAGCGGCCATCTGACTCCGCATGGCATGGCCCGCGAATTGTCCAAGTTCGACAAGCTGGGCGAGACACCCGTCTATCTGTATCACATGAAGCCGGAAACACTGAATGTGTTGACGGCGGAAGTGGAGTCCCTGTCGTTGCCTCACCTGCGCATGTTGACGCAGGTGGATGAGTTGCTTTTCTAACCCGGATTTTTCATTTGCTAGCAGCCAGTCGGACTTAAGTGGCTCTAGAGTTTTCGCAGCGCCGAAGCAAGCGCACGTGCAGGCCGTGGCAGCCGGATGGGTTTCGCCGGCGGTAAAGCCCGGGCATTCAATCCTGCCGCCGCATCCGAAGCCTCCGGACCGCCCGCCGCGCGCAGAAGGGCCGCCGCAGCGGCCATGGCCACGGGCGTGGCCTGCCTGCAGGAGATCCCCGGCGGGGTGTTCACGGCATCGAGAAAATCGAACACGTCCTCGCCGGCATTGTGCAGCGCCACATGCCGCTTCATCTCAGTATTCATCTTTTGTTCGTCGGTCATGGAGGTCCCGTTCTCGCCGGGCTGCATGCCCATCATTTTGTGGATCCGCGCCATCACCGGTCCGCCCATCGCGCGCCGGGCCAGCACCGCGGCGCCGTGCACGAGGGCCTTGCGCGCACCAAGATCCGGCATGCACGCCGCCTGTGCCGACAAAAGCGCCGCTTGCACGACCATGCTGCGAATCCGATTCAGCGACGCATGCAATTCAGCCGCATGGTCGCTGCATGCCAACAGCAGAATGGAAAGGGCGGTCATGCCGGCAAACCGGCAGGCCGCCCTCCATCCAGGCCGATCGAACATTGGGTGATCAGGCCGGCATCTGTTGCAGGAGATCCATGACCGTGCGCACGGCATCGCCCAATCGGTGGGTGTAGCGCATCCATTCGCTCTTGCCCATGTCACGCTTGTGCATGGCCTGCATCGCCTTGCTGTGCATGATGCGGCTCCAAAGGGATTGGGCCTTTTTGATCATGCCTTCGCCATGCTCGACGGCCTCCTTGTCCTCGGCTGCCACCATTTTCATGCGCCCGAGCATCACCAGCTCATCACCCTCCAGGGCCATGTCCAGTGCATGCACCAGCAGAACATGCATGTGGTGCAAGCTCATGACATCGCCACGGTTCGTGGTGGTTGAAGGCATGTCCTGCAACAATTGCACAACAGCCTGCATGGCCTGGCCGAGCCGATGGGTGTAGCCCATGAGCGCATCCTTGCCATGACCGTGCTTGTGCAGGTATTGCATGGCTTCGCCGTTCATTGCCTCCGCCAGCAGCTTGCTGCCCTCACCGAGCATGGCCTGTCCGTGCTGGATGGTGATTTCATCCAGTTCAGGACTCATGCCCATTCGACCCTGCATGACCAGGCTTTCACCCTCCAGGGCCATCCCAAGGCCGTGATTCATGATTACATGCAGGTGATGCAGGCGCATGCTTGCTTCCTGCCGGGAAAGCTCGTGTGCCTGCACAAGGCCGGCTGACATCAGTGTCAGCATGCATGCGGCCATCCAGCAAGAAAGCCGGGAAATCCCTTCACTTCTCTTCATCATCCCCTCCTTGTTTGTTGTTCGTCAGCAGGGACTGGAAAAGTTGCAAGGCCGCATCGCCGGACCAGTCCCGTTCCCCGATGATGCGGCCAATGATCTTCCCGTCGCGACCGATGATGTAACTGGTCGGCAGTGCCCGAACCTCGTAGCGGTTGCGCACCTCTCCCTTTGGATCGAGAAGCACGGGAAAGGTCACGTCCCGTTCGTGGATGAAATCACGCACCCCGTTCGGGTTGCCGCGATCCACGTTCACCCCCAGCACCATCAGACCACTTGCCCGATGACGACGCCACAAAGACTCGATCTGCGGCATTTCATGCCGGCACGGTGCACACCATGTGGCCCAGAAGTGCATAAGCACCACCTTGCCGCGCATATCCTGCAAGCGCAAGCGGCCGCCCCGCAACCGGGGCAGGGAAAAATCCGGTGCCGGCTTGTGCACGCGCGGCAGTTGCACGCCGAAGGTGGAAAGCACCTCGGGAAGCGACGCGGTGGCGGCCGGGGCATGGAACGCCCCGACCATCATCATCCCGGCCAAAGCGAGCCTAACGCGCATGGCGCTTCAGATAGGCGGCGATTTGCCGCCATTCCTCCTTCGTCGGCTCCGCCACCCCACGCTCGTGCATGCGTTGCCTCATCACACCCAGCATGTGCCGCCAGTGGGGCCAGTCCAGGCGTTTGGGGTGCGGCAATGCATGGCAGGCGCTGCAATGGGAGGCATACAACCGGCCGCCGGCGGAATCGGCCTCGGGAATGTCCGCCGCCCAAGCCGGGGAGGTCGTCACCATCCAACACAAGAGCAAAAGAAAAAATCGCATGTTCACCTCCTAAAATCCGAGTTCGCTGGGAAAGGCCGGCGTCGGTTGCGCCAGGGAACGGATACTCTTGGCTGTGGGGATCTCGATGTACCAGGTGAACATCAAGGCGAATTGATCCTTGAGTTGGACACCGTTCAGACGCTGATAGACCGGGAGCTTGGCCACCAGTTCCAGGATGTGCAGCGGTGCCGGCTGCCACTGCATCCCGAAGGTCACCGAGGTCTTGACGCCGCCGTAATTCTTCGGGTCCCAGAGCGGGGTCATGAACGGCGAATTCGGATCGCCGTGGGTCGCATGGCCGGAGAAGCCCGTGACCGCCTCGTCCGCCTGACCGTGGATGCGTCCCTTCCATTCAAAATTCGCCTGCACTTGCCACAGAAAATCGTAACGGATCTGATGCATCAGGTAGGCATCGACCTTGTACACATCGCCCAAGCGGTAATTGCGCGCATTGTCGTACCAGCGGCCGATGTAGACGCCGTCCAGACCCCACCACCACGGCGAGCGCGATCCTTGGTAGAGCAGGCCCAGGATCGGATCCACGGTCCCGGAGCCGAGCTGCATGCCATAAGGAAGCAGCTCCGTTCGCCGGGCGGCCAGGGGGTGGGTGCTGTTTCGTTCATCGATTGATCCGGTCGGCAGTCCCAAACCGGCGAACAGCGAAAACTGGCGGGTTGGGATCAGTGGATCGTCGGCGTAGAGGCGATACTTGGTCATCAGCATCGTGTCGGCGAAGCCGCGCGATTTCATGATGTAGCTCGACTTCCCGGTCATCGTCGTCATCATGGAATTGAAGGCCATGCTCATGCGGTTGTCCTGATACATGCCCATGACACCGGCGAAGAAATCGTCCGAAAACGAATAGCCGAGTGCGACATTGAGCATGCTCATGTTCATGAATTTCTGCACGGCCATGAACTTTCCGGTCACTTTGCCGCCCATGACCGGCATACCAAGCAGGCCTTCCCCGCTCACATTGGTCGCGTTTGAACGCAATCCGTCCATGCGCATGAACATGGGCTGGATCTTGAAGCGGAATTCGTAATTCTCCGGCACACCCCCGCCGGGGATGGTCATTGGCATGTTGCCGCCGCACTTGGCGCAGCACAAGCCGATGTAGGCATGGGCGGCTTGTGCCGGCAACATCGATACCGCGGCCGCGAATGCCCACGCCAGCAATCTGTTTTGTTTTTTCATGGAACCAAGAACCTCCTTTTTGATTGTCCCTGCATGCAATCCATGCATGCTTTATACAAGGGGTGAAAAGCGGGGACAGTTTGCTTTCTTCCACGCTTCGCCCGGAAAAAGTGAAACTGTCCCCGTTTTTCCGGGCTGCCTCTCGATTTCGCGGGAAAATCAGGAGGGTCTTGGAGGTGGGACTGGATACGGCAGCAGCCGGGGCTTCAGCGAGGGAAGATCCGCGGGTGCAACATTGTTCACGACAAGGCCGACGCCCAAGCCGGTCAGAGAGAGCGAATGCGGGGCCAGCAGATGCGGCAGTCCGTTGGTATCATGATGATTGCAGCATTCGATGCGGCAATGGCGCATCCCCGCCGTCCACCCGTGCGCGAATCCCTTCATGGCCGCCGCGCCGTTGTGGCATACGGGACAGGGCGTTTGCATCGTCTCCCCGGGTTCGCCGCCGGCCAAGGGCAATGCGGGCAGACTGCTTGCCCCGACAAGGGCGCATACGATCACCAGCGCCAACACGCGTTTCATGCCCGCCCTCTCGGGACATCGGAAACGGTGGTCGCAGCGGATTCCACAACGGCGCGGGCCCTGTCACCGTGCTTCTGCGGCGGCATGGCATGCCCCAGCCAGGCGGCGCAGGCGACCACGGCCAGCGCCAGCCATGCCTCCACCGCGATGCGGCGCCCAAATTGACGAACCAGCGCATTGTTTTCGCACGGCTTCCAGGATGGATTGATTCGCCGCAAGATCCTGACGGGGAGATCCGTTTGCCGGGCCGGCGGGGTTATTCCCGCATGGCGGCAGAGAAAGGGAAGATTGAAATAACGATTGCCCGCCCCCAGTGCGATCATGGCGAACACGAGCAGGATTTTGAAAAGGACAATGCGACCGTAGCCGCTGGAAACGAGGTCGCTGAAGCGATCGAGTTGCCGCCACACATTGTAGACCCCGGAGGCCAGCACCACGGTGAGCGCCATGCCGGCCATGCGGGACAGATTGCGGGCACAAGTCGCAAAGGTGGCCAAGGCCAGCGTCGGACGATTGCGGCGACGCCGGGTAACGGCCACAAAAGCCAGGATCCCTCCCACCCACACGGATCCGGCCGAGATGTGCAGCCAGGAGACCCATTCGGGCCAGGTGAAATCGCCCCAGTCGGCGGCGTGGCTCGATGCGCTGACCGACCAGACCACGCACGCCGCAGCCGCCAGCATGGCATAAAGGCAAGAGGAGGATTGCAATTTTTCCATTGAGGGTTGGTGAACCCTCCCTTTTCGCATCCATCCCCACCCGAGCCACAAAAAGGATACGCCGACCATGCGCACAATCCAGGTCATGCCATAGTGGGTTTTCGAAAGTGTCAGCGGTACCGCCGGCAGCGCCTTGCCCAAGGGAAGGCCGCTCATCTCCGCTGTGCGAAGCAATAAACCGATCACGCTCACCAATGTCAGCCCGGCAAGCACCGGGCCGAGCAGACGCCAAAGGCCATACCGCAGCGCTTGCGCATCCCTCGCTCCGCGCGGAATCACCCATCGTTCCGCGGCCAGGATCCCCATGCAGGCCATGATGAACAACAGATCAACGGCCGTGGGAACGATATGGGGGAGACCATCCTTCATGGTGTGGGTCCACTCACAATGAATTCATAATCACCCCGGGTGCGGTGGCCGTCGCGGGCCACGACCGACCAGAATACACGATAACGGCCGGGAAGGAGGGTTCGCAGTGTCACGATCAGGGTGTCGTTGCGGCCGTGCTGCAGACGGGCGTCGTTTGCATCCACACGAACGCCATGGGCATCTTCGACACGGAGAAAGAAAAAAGCCGGCTCAATGGCGCGATCGAAGCGGATGCGCACGACCTTGGGTGCGCGCCCGAGCAGGGCTCCGGCGCCGGGCTCGGCGCGTTCCGGGAAGGCATGCGCCCATGCCGTGCTTGCATGCATCATCAGCGTAAGCACGAGAAGGGAGGCGAGGGGAGGCCAGCGGATCATGGGAAAGCGAGCAGTGGCTTGCCAAGCGTATTCGGGAACAGGTCGTCGATGAAGAAATGCAAGAGCACGGAGAAACCGACGTTGTTACCGGAATGATTGTTGATCGGGATCTGCGCCTCGGCACCGAGCTGCATGAACTTTCCGAACCACAGCACCCCCGGATTGACTGTGCCGGTGGTCCGCCCGTTGCCCCGGTTCAGACCGCTGTCGAAGGCGAACTCAACGATCGGAATCATGCGACTGAAAGGGCGGGGCAGGCCGATATCCTTCACGAAGGATTGCAGGTAATGCAGATTGTATTGGAGGGCGAAACCCCAATGCAGGAAGGCCGGGTTTTGTTCGATGCCTTCGGCCGTGACGGTGGCGGCGCGGGATGGAATCTTGCCGCCAAAGACGCCGGTCAGCGCCAGTGGCCGCAGGTATTGCATCCCGATCGGCAAATCCCCGAATCCCTTGCCGAAGAAAAGGGCGGGTGAAAACACGGTCATGGATTCGGCCCCGACCTTGGCGTCACCGGTGTTGGCAAGGGAGAAGCCCGAACCGATGGACAGGATCGTTTCGTGGCGCTCGCTGGTCAGAAACTGGTATTTCACCCCCAGATCGATGTTATCGAAGCCGATCACGGTATTGCCCACCTGCGGATTTTTGTGGATGAAGGTGCCGCCGATGGAAAATCCCAGGTTTCGGGTGATGGTCTTGCCGTAATCGGCGGTCAGGGTGCTGATACGAGCCGGGGCCGCGCCCAGGGCGGAATCCTTGATGTGATTGAATACAAACGACAACTCATCGTTCACGAACGGATCGTCGATGACGAGGGTCGTCGGAAAGAAGCGCTTACCGGCAAAGCCGTGGGCGCCGGCGGTTTCAATGCCTGCCACCATCAACCCACATACCAGAAGCAGCCGCGACAGCTGTATCGAGAAGGTAAAAAAACGACCCATACAACGAACCCCCATACTGATTTTCCCGCATGCAGAACATGCACGCACCGGCGTACCGGTCTTGTGACCGGGATGCCGATTAACGGTATGGAAAAATCAGACGAATCTTGGAGGGGGCGTGGGAAACGGAAACGGCCGCGCCTTCAGACCGTGATCGGATGGAATCATGGTGAGCGCAATGACGCTATGGGCGGCAAGGACGATCCGTGAAAGCGCATGCGGTGCAAGCAGATGCGGAAGTCCGTCCACATCGTGATGCCAACAGCATTCGATGCGACAATGGAACATGGCTGCCGTCAGACCGTGCCGTTGATTTTCTTGCGATGGGGAAAGGAATTCCCCTGGCCGTTGGCCGGATGCATCCATGTGGCATAGCGGACATTTTGCGGTATGCGGTCTTTCCGCCATCGCGCTTGCGGGCAAAAGCGGGAGGCTGCTCACGGTCATGATGGCCGCGGAGAGAACGATGCAAAACATCTTCCGCATATCGGCAGTCTTGCAGAGGAGCCGTGTGCGTGCAAGCACC
>CAZHOU010000044.1:0-10717 GCA_964534165.1 uncultured Zetaproteobacteria bacterium | reverse complement strand
CTCCCTGGGTGAGAGGCAAGACGGCCAGTGGACCGGTGGGAAGAAAACGCTGGTATGCGGTTTGGCGATGCGGAAACTGGGTCTTCACGGTGGCCACAATGCCCTTCTGATGGAACTCGTGCCGCCACACGCCAATTCCAGCGGCGCCTCGCAGCCAGGAGCGACCACCGTCCGCACCCACAACCAGTGAGGCGGAATAGACGCGACCGTCGCCCAACGTCACTTCCACGCACCCTCTTCGCCAGCGAACAGATGCCACGGCATCCGGACAGTGCCACTCGATACACTCGCTCTCGCAGGCCGCATCGAGAAGAGAGGAGTGCAGCAGACTGTTTTCGACGACGGCGCCAAGGGCCTCCAAACCCGCTTCGGCGGCCTCGAAACGGATGCCTCCCGTGCCCTGGTCGTCCCATACGCGCATGGTGAGAATCGGCTCGGCATGCATGCGAACGCGCTCCCAGACTCCGATGCCTTCGAGCACCCGGATTGTACCGGCCACGATGGCCGACACGCGGCAATCGCGGTCCAGGGACAAGCGCGGCTGCGCCTCCTCCCGCTCGATGATGGCGATCTTCAAACCCGTCTCCTTGAGCGCGCAGGCCAGGGTCAGACCGACCATGCCGCCACCGACGATGACGAGATCAACGCTTCGATTCATCCCTGGGGCCATGTCGAATCCAGGCTCATCCGCCGTGGACACGTGCCTGCGCCAGGCCCGTGGTACGGTGCATCAACCAGTCCTTCAGACCCGGCAGGCGATCCATGGTTAAAAGACCGATCCCCCGAAGCAGGCGCAAGGGCATCAGATCGTTGGCAAAAATGAGATTCAGCCCCTCCGTGAACAGACTGACGGCGAGCGTATCCGGCCAGCGCCGCTGGCGATACGCCTCGAGCAGCACCGGCGCGCCGAGGTCACGCCCGTCCTCACGCGCCGCGACCAGAAGATCGAGCAGGGTCATGATATCGCGCAGACCCAGGTTCAATCCCTGTCCGGCCACCGGATGCAACGCATGGGCGGCATTGCCGACCAGGGCCATGCGCCCGGCGGTGAAGTTTTCGGCCAGGCGGTATTCGAACGGAATGCATGCACGTGGACCTGTCTCGGCCAGACCGCCCAGACGCCCGCGCATGTAATCGCCCGCGGATTGCTCCAGTTCGCGCAGAAACCCGGTGTCGTCCTGGCGCATCGTCCAGGCGGCCTCCCGCGGTGGCAGGGTCCACACCACCGAATAGCGGCAAGGATCAAGCGGCAGGAAGGCCAGGGGGCCGGACGGGCGGAAGCACTCGTAGGCCACGTTCTTGTGCGGCTTTTCCGCCCGCACCTCCGCCACCAGCCCGAAGCGATTGTGATCCCAGCCATAACTTCCGAGACCGCACAATCGCCGCAAGCGGCTGTCCGTACCGTCGGCCGCCACCAACAGCCGGCAGAGGATCCGCATCGAGCGCCTTCCCTTCTCAATGCCGATCGTCACCCGATCCTCTGCGCTCTCACATGTCCGAACCCTAGCCGGCGCCAGCACCCGAACGCTCTCGGGCATGCAGTCGTAGAGAACCTGCAACAGGCGGTCGTGCGATATCACGCATCCGAGGGCCTCGATCCCGGCCTCGGTGTGATGCATGCGCACCGCACCCGGGTTTCCCGGCTCGTGTACGTGGACGTGGCGGATCGGCACCGCCCCCCCTGCCGCCACGGCATCCCAAACACCAAACTGTTCGAGGCAGAGGCGGGAACCGAAGGAAAGTGCGATCATGCGCTCCGGTGATCTGCCCGGCCGCTTGGGCAGCGGCCGGGCCTCGACGAGAACCGTGGAGAAACCGCGCCTTCCCAAGGCCACGGCCAGCGCCGCACCGACCAGTCCGCCACCGGCGACGAGCACATCCCAGACCTTGCCCGCCCTTTTGCGCATACGCTTCCTCAGCTCCCCCTGCATACTGGACACGGATCGCCGACCTCGAGTCCCAGCATTCCCGCGGCATCGCCCTGATTGACGGCGATTTCCACCAGGCCGACGGCATTGACATACCAGAAGGCCTCACCGACCCCGACTTCCGAGAATGTGCGTGCATGGCGCACCCGGCAGCCGCCCACCTGGAGACCGTCGCTCAAATCCATGCCGGCGGCACGGATCCCCGTCATGGCATTGCCGAAGCGATCCACATAGATGATCTCAAAGAGATCGTGCGGCCAATCCTCGCCCACGGGACTGGAAAACGGCCGCCTGGACGGCTCGCGACCCGAGGCCAGCATGGCCGCAACCGGGGCAAAAAGATCGCGGGCATGGAAACTCGCGGACAAACGCTGCGGCTTCCATGTGATCTCGTACCATCGGGCATCGCCGGCGTGGTGGGCGACCACCGCCAGAAGGCCGTTGTCCGGCCCGGTGAACACGCGCCCATCGGCCTCCAGGATCAGGGCCTTCCTGGCCCCACCCACTCCGGGATCGACGACGCAGACAAAAACGGTCCCCGGAGGGAAATCCGCCACCAGCGCCGCCAGCAGGTAGGCGGCCGGCCGCGGGCGGAAGGCCGGTGCATCATGCATGAGGGAGACCACGACGTGAGCGGATGCCTCACCTCCCAGATGGCGGGCCAAAGCGGCCTGCAGTTGGCCCACATAAGGCCCCCGCAGACCGAAATCCGTGAACAGTGCAATCATGGCAAAAGCTTGACACATATCGGCGCGATGACAATGCTTAAGCCCAATTGCAGCGCATCCGCCTGCCATGCCGGGATGGTGAAATTGGTAGACACGCCAGACTCAAAATCTGGTGCCCGCAAGGGCGTGCCGGTTCGACTCCGGCTCCCGGTACCAATCCATTTGATCTCGTTGCACAGGAGCCATGGAAGCGGGTCAATCCGGATTTTCATGGATCATGGATGGTAAAGGATCGGTGAATGGGGATTGGTGATCGGGGATTGGTGATCGGTGATTGGTGAATGGTGATTGGAGAATACAAGTCAGCAACCATGGCGCCTGATTCCCGAACTGGACAACTCCCCATGACGTATCTTTAGTCCGCATCGATTGGCCGTGATCTCTTATCGAGGATCGGAGCCCGGCAAGCGGGCGATATGAATCACCGTTCCACGGCCTCGGCAAACCTACGGCTCAGTGGCTGGTGCCCGCCGAACGGTGGATCTTGTTGTAGACGTTGTACTTTCCGGATGGCTTCTTCATCGGCAGGCGTTTGATCTCCTTCAAGGTCCTGGCATCGTAGACAACGACGGCCCCGTCCATGTCCCAGATGCTGACCAGGGCATAGCGGCCGTAACGATCAAACTCGACGTGCGCGGAGGTTTTCCCCGGCGACGGGCGCAACGTCTTGACGATCTTGAGCGTGCGCTTGTCGATCACCTGCATGGCATCCCTGTTGGGGCCAAAGAACACATCGGTCCAGGCGTAGGGCGTGTTTTCATGGCTGCGGATGAAGAAACCCGGACCCAGGGTCTTGATGCGCCGGATCGTCTTCCAGGTTTTCATATCGATGATACTGACGATCCCCTGTTGCAGATTTGGCGTGGCCATCACTGTCCGGCCTTTGTAGGTCCAGGTGATGCCGGATCCGAGATGCGGCATGCCCGGCAGGTCGATGCTGGCCACCACGATGCCCCGATCCAGATCGACCACACGCCCCATGCCACCACCGCGCCGGGCGCCGATGAGATAACGGTAAGGCTGGTCAAACATGAAATCGTCCAGGGGCTCGCCCACGTCGATGCGCCGCAGGGGGAAACGCCCGTTCTTGTACGAAATCTCCCAGACCTCGGGCAGGTCCTTCAAGGCCACGATGAAACTGTCACGCGGCGCGGCCTGGTAGACGGCGCTGACGCGCGAACTCTTTTTGCGTGCACGATCCATGACCGGAATCAGCTTGATCAGGGAGAGGTCGCGGGCATCAAAAACCGCGACGTCTCGCGGCAGGCCGTTGCCGACCATGACGTAGCGGCCGTCCCCCGAAACAGCCAGATTGCGGGTGTTGATGCCGGCGCGTGTCTCCGCGATCATCTTCAGGTTGTACAAATCGAACTTGCTGATCCAACCATCCCTGGAAGCAAAATAGACGTAGCGCCCATGCGGGGAAAACTTCGGTCCCCCATGCAGGGCGCGATGGGTGGGAAAGCGGAAAATGGGCTCGAGCTTGTCGCCATCCAGGATGGTGACATGATGATCGCCCAGTTCCACTACAACAAACAGATTCAGCGGATCCGCCTTGTAAACCGGCCGATTGCCCAGGTCCCCGGGATGGAAAAAAACACGATGTGCACCCCGGATCTCGGCCTCGCCCCAATGCGGCGGACGGGAGGGCGGGGCGTAGATGAACTGCACCAGCGACCTGATCTGCGCAGCGGACAACTTGCCGGCAAAGGCGGGCATCTGGGTCTCCGGCTCACCCTGTGCAATGGTGTTGTAGGTCTTTTTCATCGACAAACGGGCCAGGGTCTGCGGCAACAGGGCCGGGCCCATGCCGCCGAGGCGGTCGGTGCCATGGCAACGAGCACAATGCCGGCCGTAGAGTTGACCCACCGTCGGGGGGCGGCCGGCTTGTACGGCCGTGGGAAGAAGACAAAGAACAATCAGCAGGAGGCGGAACATCTGCTCATCCTCTCCGACGCAAGCGCTGCGGCACGTAGGCACCGGGCATCAGGCGTCGCCCGCTGCCCCGGATCCCGATCTCCTCGTCGCTCAGATAGCAACCGGGATCCTCCTGCCAGAAATCACCGCTCAACTGGTAGGCGCGCACGCGCGTGTTGCCGTTGCAGATATCCCGGTAGCCACAGCGCCCGCAGCGCCCCTTCAACGGCCGCGGTCTCGCCTTCAGTCCGGCCATCAGGGGATCGGAGGTATCGGACCAGATCTCGGAAAACGGACGCTCGCGCACGTTGCCAAGCGTATAATTCCACCACATGGTGTCCGGATGCACATGGCCGAGATTGTCGATGTTGGCGATGTTCACACCGGTCGAATTGCCGCCCCATTGCACCAGTTTGGCGCGCATGTGCGCCACTCGTTCGGGAAAATGCCTGCGCACCCAATGCAGAAGATAGACGCCGTCGGCATCGTTGTTGCCAGTGACGAACTCCTTGCGCTTTCCTTCCTCCACGTAGCGCCAGCATGTATCGAACAGGAGATCCATGGCCTTGCGTGTCATGGCGAAAACGGCGTCATCACCGCGGTGGATATTGCCGCGACCGGCGTAGTTCAGGTGCGAGAAATAGAACCGGTCGATATCGTGCTCATCCAGAAGCGCAAGCATGCGCGGCAATTCGTGCGCATTGTCCGCCGTCATCGTAAAACGGATTCCGACCTTGATCCCGAGATCGCGGCACAGTTCCACGGCATGCATGGAGGCCGCGAAGGCCCCCTCCTTGCGGCGAAAGCGATCGTGTGTCGTGCCGATGCCGTCGAGACTGATGCCGACATAATTGTAGCCCGCCGCAGCGATGTCCCCGATGTTGCCTTCATGAATCAGGGTACCGTTCGTGGACAGGCCGACATAGAAACCCATGTCCCGGGCACGATGGGAAATCTCGAAGATATCGGGACGCAGCAGGGGCTCGCCGCCGGAGAGAATCAGCACCGGCACGCCGAAGGCCTTCAGATCCTCCATGACGGCAAACACCTCCTTTGTGCTCAGCTCGCCCGGAAAATCCTTGTCGGCGGAAATCGAATAACAATGCTTGCACGCCAGGTTGCAGCGACGGATCAGATTCCAAACCACCACCGGCCCGGAAGGAGGACGGACGGGTGCAAGCGGCGTCGGATGCGCCAGCTCGCGCATGTATTGCGAAATACGAAACATCAGAAGCGCCGCCGGCCACACAAACGCAGGCCGGTTTTCTTCAGGATACGCGTGCTGAAAAGCACATCGTGCCCGCGATCGAATTGGCCGAGCAAATCGGCAATGGCGTCGATCATGGGCGCGATCTCCGCCCGTGTGCGTGCATGCACCATGGCGAACAGATTGTACGGCCAGTCGGGCGGATGACGGGGACGGCGGTAACAGTGGCTGACAAAATCCAGTGCTCCGATCTTCATCCCCAGTTCGGTGACATGTTCGTCCGGCACATTCCACACGGTCATGGCATTGGCTTTGTATCCGAGAGCGTAATGATTGGGCACGATGGCGATGCGCCGGATGATGCCCGCATCCAGCATGCGCTGCATGCGCTGCATCAATTCCGCCGGTTTCATGCCCAACTCACCGGCCACGGTGTGGTAGGGACGTGGAGACAAGGGCAGGCCGTCCTGCGTTGCGGCGATGATCCGACGGTCCTCCTCATCGATCACGGGTCGTGCTGCCGCGGTCGCGCTCATACCTCGAACCTCAAGCCGACGTAGAACTCATCAAGCCTGGGCATGTCGTAGACCGGGTACCCGCTCTTTCTTTCGATTTCACGCAGAACCTGCTCGACCCGATCCGGATCCTCGGAGGCCACCACAAACCACATGTTGAATTCATGGTCACGCTCATAGTTGTGTGCAACCTCGTCGTAGGCATTGACCAGCCTAGCCACACGTTCGAAATCCTCCCGCGGGATGCGCATCGCGGCCAGGGTGACGCCACCCCCCATGCGTTCGGCACGAAACATCGGTCCGATGCGGGTGATCACACCGCTGTCGCGCAGCGCGATCAGACGCGCACGGAGCTTTTGCTCCGTCAGACCGATACGTTCCGCCGCCTCGCCATAGGGATGTTCGCACAATGGAATGCCATCCTGCAGGGCATTGATGATACGGCGATCGATCTCGCTCAAGCTCATGCCGGAGCCCCCAGCGCCTGTCCGGAGGGCGGGTGTTGCGTCGGGCTGGTGGCGCGTGTTCGGATGTAGTGGGCACCGCATTGCTTGAAGCAGCGCCGGCTGAACAACACCTCATGAGGGATGGTCTCCAGCCGCAGCTCGCGGATCATTCGTTGCAACCGCTGCAACACCTCGTTCCTGCTGCGCGCATGGATCATGCAGAACAAATTGTAGGGCCAATGGGGAAGGCGTCGTGGCCGGCGATAACACAGGCTGACCAGGCCGGTATCGGCAACTCGCCGTCCGATTTCATCCACGCGATCGTCCGGAACATCCCAGACCACCATGGCATTGGCCACATAGCCCAATGGGCGATGGTGGACGACGAGTCCGAAGCGCTTGATGACGCCTGCGGCGCACAAACGCCGCACGTGAGCCAGCACTTCCTCTTCGCTCAGACCAAGCCGGCCGCCGATGATCGCAAACGGCCGCGGCACAAGCGGCAGGCCGTCCTGCATCGCCTCCACCAGGGCACGGTCCAGTTGGTTCAATCCCATTGCAATTCAAAGCCCAGGTCGATGTGGTAGGACCTCTTCATCGGCAAGGCCATCACCGGCAGGGACGTGGAATCCTCGATGTGATCGAGGATCTGCTGTAGACGCATCTCCGTGGCGGCCGTAATGACAAACCAGAGATTGAAGTGATGTTCACGTTCGTAGTTGTGATTCACCTCGGGAATGGCGCTGACCAGCGCCGCTACCTCCTGCAGGCGCGCCGAAGGCACCTGCATGGCGGCCAGGGTGCTGACCCCGACCTTGCCCCCATGATAGACCGGCCCGACTCGGCTCAACACACCATCCTTGTTCAACGTCCTCAGGGCCGACAGCACCTCGCTCTCGCTCACGCCCAGTCCTGCCGCCATATCAGCATAAGGGGTGGCCGAGATCGGCATATCGCGCTGGTAGGAATCCAGCAGCCGCTTTTGCAGGTTGTCGGACTCGGACGCACGCATGGTCACAGGCCGATCTTGTGGGCGCGTGCGGTGAAGAAGATCCCGCTCGGCGCCTTCGCGGGCAGGGTTTTGCGCAGTTTCATGGTGGTTGTATCGTAGATGTCGATGCGATTGGAATCGCGCGCGGAGATCCACACTTGTTCGCCGCGGGGCGTGAACTCCATGTGCAAAACCGCCTTGCCGGGTTTCAGGGTTTTGACGATGCGGTGTGTGGGAACGTCGATCACCTGGACCGTGTCGTTCAAGGGATGGGCGAAATTCACCCAGACCTGCCGACCGTCGGGACGTGCCATGACGAACACCGGCTGGCCGTAGACCGGGATACGCCCGTCTTCCTTCCAGGTTTCGGCATCGATGATCAACACTTCGTGATGGCCGACGGCAGGAACGAACAACTCATGGCCGGCCTTCGTCCAACCCTCCAGGTGCGGCATCTTGTAAACGGGCAGTTTCTTCTCGCCACGACCGTAGTGCGGCAGAATCCTCCGGACCCCGGCCTCGGGATGCCAAAGATCGAGCAGAGCCATGCCATCCTCTCCGAACAACCCGGCGATGTAGTAGCGGCCGTCCGGGGTGATCAGGCCGTCGTAGGGCAGGCGCCCAATGTGCTTGAATTTTCTCACCCCCGGATGCGCCGGATCACGCATGTCGGCCACCCAGATCTCTCCGGCATCGTAGAGGGCGAAAACAAAACGCCGATCTGGTGCATCCACCAGGCCGACCACCTTGGATCGCTGCCCGTGCCCATCGTAGAAGGCAGGAATCTCGGCCACCGGCGCCAAGGTCTCCGCGTCGAAGAACCGGACGCCGCCGGGTGTGTAATTGGAGGCGGCGATCAAGCGCCCGTCTTGGGAAATGGCCCCACCGATGCTGTTGCCGGATTGGATGATACGCTTGACGATACGCCTTTGGAGCAAATCGATCTTGGTCAGTCCGCCGTCGCGGCCGAACACAAAGGCGTAGCGCTCATCCCGCGAAAAAACCGCCGTGGCATGGGAAAGATCGCCCAATCCGCTCACCCGACCCAGGATCGTCCGATGCGTGGTTTCCACGATCAATACCGCACCGGTCGCACGTTCGATGACGATGCCCAGGTCCCCGGTTCCACGCGGTTCGGCATGCGCGGGGACCGGAACGCTCGTGGTCGCAAGCACCAGTATCAGAGCGAACAATCGGATGGCGATAAAAGATCTACTCATGCGGCACACCATGCTGGAGCAGATGGACGAGATAGTCGACATCCGCATCGCTGAGCTGGCCGCGCCATGGAGGCATCGGCGTTCCGGGCACGCCATCGAGGATAATGCGTCGCAATTCATCCGCGCTCCTTGCCGCCATGGAACGTGGCAGCAGGGAAGGACCCAGACTTCCTTTCAGGGTGATACCATGGCATGAGCCGCAATCGTTTTTCAGAAGATGGATCAGTTCGCGTTGTCTGCCGGGGCTCAGGTCTCCTGCGGCGACGGCCGGGGGCGATAAAAACTGAAGAAAAACAAGAACCGATAGCAGGAAGGCATCAGACCTCCGCATGAGCAAGTTCTTGTATTCCGGTATCCCCCTCCTGCTCCGACGATTGAGGGCAGAACCATTCCAATTCATGCGCCAATGAGACCACATGACCGACAATAATCAGTGACGGCGAACGAAAATCAAGGAGTTGCATTTTCTCCGGCAGGCTTTCGAGGGTGGCGATGCAGCGCCGTTGCTGTTTTGTCGTGCCGTTCTCCACCGCCGCAGCCGGCATGTCGGCGGGCAGGCCGGCCTCCTTCAATCGGGTGACGATTTCCTGCAATTGTGCCAGCCCCATGTACACGACGAGGGTTGTATCGGGATCGGCCAGGCTTTCCCAATTCAGATCCAGCGGCCTGTCGGCGCGGCAATGTCCGGTCACGATGCGGGCGCTTGTTGCCAGGCCCCGGTGCGTGAGAGGAATGCCGGCGTAGGCGCTGCAGCCGGCGGCAGCGGTGACGCCGGGAACCACCTCGAAATGAATGTGATGACGCCGCAGATGGCAGGCCTCCTCGCCGCCGCGCCCGAAGATAAAGGGGTCGCCCCCCTTCAAGCGCACGATTTTGCGGCCGGTGCGGGCCAGACGAACCAGAAGCGCGTTGATCTCCTCCTGGCGCATGTGGTGATGGCCGGGTCGTTTTCCAACGTAGATGCGAACCACACCCGCGGGAACGAGATCCATGATCTCTCTGGATACCAGGCGATCGTAAACGACGACATCGGCCTCTTCGAGCAACCGCAGGGCTTTGACGGTCAACAGTTCCGGGTCGCCCGGACCGGCGCCGACAAAGTAAACACAAGGAATGCTGGCCACGTCAACCTCCCTCCGCATTCGCTTTAAATCGTTTTTCCACAATGAAAAGGACAGGCCGGGAGGAAATCCTCCCGGCCCATCGGATCGATCAATAGATATCCTCTTGCGTATTGTAGAGGTTGAATTTGCCGGTGGTCGTGACCAGGCGCTTGTCCTTGATGACCGTCTTCACCTTCAGCGTCTTGTCATTGATGACCACGATGGCGGATTGCATGGTCGGCTTGTTCCATACCGACAGCCACACCTCGTCTCCGGCCTTGTTGTACTCCGGCTCCACAACGCGCGGCGTACCCTTGACCCCGGCCAGCTTGGCGACATTGATGAGCTTGTAGCCCTTCTCCAAGTGGCGGGTATCGTATACCGCAATCGAGCCGTAGGTCTCCGGGTCCGGATTGAGCGGCAGATCAGCCCACAGATGGTGGGATTTCGGATGCGTCTTGACGAACAGGTTGCCGGAACCTTCCATATCCAGATGGCGCACGACCTTCCAGGCATACTGCTTGTGCTTCCTCGGATCGGTGCCCATCACTGCCAGCCCATCGTCGCCCATCTGCCCTGTCACCCACACCCGCCCTTCCTTCTGGTCGATGCAGTTGGCGCCGCGGCCCGGGTGCGGCATGCGTACGCATTGTCCACGGGCC
>CAZHOU010000043.1:0-10806 GCA_964534165.1 uncultured Zetaproteobacteria bacterium | reverse complement strand
CAGCCCGGATTTTTCATGCGATCGCGGATGGATGGCGCCGAAATCGGTGATTGGTTATTCGTGATTGGTAATCGGGAAATCCACCAATCACCAATTTCCGATCACCATTCACCTCGGCCCTCAGTCCTTGCTTGCCGGCCCGCGCAGACAAGCCAGGCGCCGCGAAATGCAAGGTGTCAGACTGCAAAACCCCATCCATTCCGATCCAACCCCTTCAAGATGCTCGATCTTTCCGATTCCAGCGCATGGTCGTCATGAAAATCCGGGTCAGCCCTCACTCCCCGGCCCTCGAAAGAAGGCCCGCAGGCGCCCGGTGATGGCCCGGCGATCCAGCTTCAGGGCGCGCAGCACCTTCTCCTGGGAGCCATGGGGCGGGAATGCATCCGGCATGCCCATGCGGGCGAATGGGCCGCGCCAACCTTTTCCCAGCGCCAGCGCCCCGATGGCTTCGCCGACGCCGCCCGCCGCCGCACCCTCCTCAACAACCAGAAGCGGCTTGCCTTCCTCGAGATGGTCGAGAATGCACGCCTCGTCCAGGGGTTTGATGAAGCGCAGGTTGATCAGCGTGAAACGGTGCCCATCCTTGCGGCGCAGGGTTTCCACCGCCGCCAGGGCATCGCGCACGCGGCTGCCGACGGCAACCACCAGACCGTCGTCGCCTTCCTCCAGGACCTCGGCCTTGCCGATCTCGAGTGTCCGGGGCTCACCCAAGGCCACGCCATAGCCGCAACCGCGGGGGTAGCGGATGGCGCAGGGGCCGTCCTGTTTCAGGGCCGTGGCCAGCATATCCGCCAATTCGGCCTCGTCCTTGGGCGCCATGATCGTGATGTTGGGCACGCAACGAAGAAAAGCGATGTCGAAGGTGCCCGAATGCGTCGGGCCGTCGGCGCCGACCACGCCGGCCCGATCCATGCACAGCACCACGGGCAGGTTCTGCAGGCAGATGTCGTGAATGATCTGATCGTAGGCGCGTTGCATGAAAGTGGAATAGATCGCCACCACGGGACGCAGGCCTTCCACGGCCAGGCCGCCGGCGAAGGTGACGGCGTGCTGCTCGGCGATGCCGACATCGAAACAGCGGTCCGGATGGCGCTTGGCAAAACGGGAAAGACCGGTACCGCCCGGCATGGCGGCGGTGATGGCGACGATACGCTCGTCATGATCGGCGAGATCGGCCAGGGTATCGGCGAAGACCTGCGTGTAGCTGGGCGGTTGCCCCTGTTTGCGGATCGGTTCCCCCGTCTCAGGGTTGTATGGTCCCAGACCGTGCCATGTCTCGGGATCTTCCTCGGCCGGGGCAAACCCGAGGCCCTTGCGCGTGACGATGTGCAACAACACCGGCTCGTCCAGTTGCTTGCAGTTTTCCAGCGTCGGCAACAGATGATCGAAATCGTGGCCGTCGATGGGTCCCACATAGCGAAAACCGAGTTCCTCAAAGAGGGTGCCGGGCGTCACCATGCCCTTGACATGTTCCTCCAGCCTCTTGGCCGCCTCGTAGGCGAGCGGGGCCTTCTCCAGCACCTTGCGCATGGCCTCGCGGACATTTGTGTAGGTCTTGCCGGTGATCAGGCGCGCCAGATAGGCGGACATCGAGCCGACATTGGGGGCGATGGACATCTCGTTGTCGTTCAAGATGACCAGCAAGCGGCGGCGGCTGCTGCCGGCGTTGTTCAGTCCCTCGAAGGCCATACCGCCGGAAAGGGCGCCGTCACCGATCACGGCGATGACATGGCGGTTCTCCCCTTTCAGATCGCGGCCACAGGCCATGCCGTAGGCGGCCGAGATCGAAGTGCAGGCGTGGCCGGCGCCGAAGGGATCGTGAACGGACTCGTCACGGCGGGTGAAACCGGACAGACCCCCGAATTGGCGGATCGTGGGCATGCGTTCAAGACGACCGGTCAGCATCTTGTGCGGATAGGACTGGTGTCCGACATCCCAGACGATGCGATCGTTCGGGGAATCGAACAGTCGATGTAGGGCGATGGTCAATTCCACGACCCCGAGTCCGGCACCGAGATGGCCGCCAATCGGCGCCAGGGTCTTGATCAGATAATCCCGCATCTCGGCCGCCAGCTGCGGCAATTGCTCCGGTGCCAGGCCCTTGACGTCGTCCGGACCGTGAATGCCGGAGAGCAATGGATATGCGTTCATCGTTCGCGCTCCATGATATAAGCGGCGAGGGTTCGAAGATGCCGGCCGCGCCCACCCAATGGCTTCAGGGCCGCCAGTGCCATCTCGCAGGTTTCCGAGGCCATCTCCCTCGCCCGATGGAGGCCGAGCAGGGAGACGTAGGTGGCCTTGTGCTGGCTTGCGTCCTTGCCGGCGCTTTTGCCCAGCGTTTCGGTGCTGGCGGTGGCATCCAGCAGGTCATCCGCAATCTGGAACAGCAACCCCACGGCCTTGCCAAATCGGGAACAGGCCGCAAAGCGATCCGCATCGGCACGGGCCAGAATGGCACCGGCCTCGCAACAATAGCACAAAAGGGCGCCCGTCTTGTGCACATGGATCCGCTCCACCTGCAGGATGTCGTCCACCACTTCCCGGTCCGCCTGCATGTCCAGCATCTGGCCACCCACCATGCCCTGGGCACCGGCGGCCAGGGCCAGGCGCCGCACCAGTTCGAGAACGACAGAGGGATCCGCATCCAGTTCCGAGAGCAAGGAAAAACTCAACGCTTGCAAGGCGTCGGCGGCCAACACCGCCGTCGCCTCATCGAACTTCCTGTGGCAGGTGGGGCGGCCGCGGCGCAGATCGTCATCGTCCATGCACGGCAAATCGTCGTGGATCAGGGAATAGGTGTGCATGCACTCCACACTCAGGAGCGCGGGCAGGATGTCGCCCTCGCCGCCGCAGGCCGTGTAGCATTCCAGCATCAACGTCGGCCGGATGCGCTTGCCGCCGGCCATCAGGCTGTAATGCATGGCTTCCCACAGGCGTGGCGGGATGCCATGCCGGCGCGCGTCCAGCATGGCCTCAAGACCCGCGTTGACGGCATCGGCATGACGTTGCAATCGTTGGCGCAGCATCGGCTCCTTCGGGATCAGTCCTGATTTTTTTCGGAAACGGGGATAGCCAGGCCGACGCGGGTCCGAGGCGACGGTTTGCGCACCTATTCCTCTTCCCCCTTGCCCAGCACCTGCAAGCGCTGCTCGGCCGAATCGAGCAGGGCCTCGCAGCGCCGGGTCAGTTTGACGCCTTCCTCGAAGGCCGCCACGCTCTCCTCCAGAGGCAGTCGACCCGACTCGAGTTTTTCCACCAATTTTGTCAAACGTTCCAGTGCTTGTTCGAAATTCAGGGACTCGATGTCGCCGGCGACGGATTCGGGCTGCTTCACTCTTGCTCCATTTTCACGTATGCGCTTTGCTTCCGGCCATTGTAAGGGGTGAACAGGCGCGGTCAAATCACGATCGATTCTTATCCCCAACCGCGCCTCGGGCGGTGCAAAGACGGGCATCCTCGACGATCCAGTCCAGATGGGTTTCGGCCGGTTGCATCGCGCAGCCGTTTTTGTCCACGCAATGCGGTCCGAAAATCACCAGGTCCCGAAGCCTGGCGGCACCACCAACGCGCGTGTACTCGAAAAGGATGCTGCGCGCCACCTCGGCACCGGACTTGATCTGGCATCCATGGCCCATCCAGATCGGGCCGACAAGCCTGGCTCCGCCCTCGATCAGAGTACCCGAACCGATGTACGCCGGTCCTTCGATCTCCACGTTCGCCCAGTCGATGCACACATTCAGGCCGGTCCATACTCCCGGACGGACTTCGCGTCCGGGCATGCGCACTTCGCGCATGGCACCCTGCAACATGAGCTGATGCGCATGCCAAAAATCGGCCACATTGCCGATATCCAGCCAGTGGAGGGGCATGTTCAGGGCATAAAACGGCAGACCGCGTTCAACGAGCAGCGGGAAAAGATCGCCGCCGATGTCGAAAACCGTGTTGGAGGGAACGAGATCCAGCACCTCGGGTTCAAAGATGTACACACCGGTGCTGGCAAGATTGGAGGCCGCCTCTTCCCGTGACGGTTTTTCCTGGAAAGAGAGGATGCGGCCGCCGGCATCGACCACGGCGACACCGTAGTTCGGGACATCCTCCCACGGCACCTCCTTGACGATCAGACTGGCCATCGCCCGGCTCTTCCTGTGCCTGCGTACGGCCTCGGCGAGGTCAAGGTCGAGAAGAGCATCGCCGCAGGCCACGACAAAGGTGCCGTCGAAGAAACCGGCAAAATCCTGGATCTTTTTCAGTCCGCCGGCCGAACCCATGGCGTGTGGATGGATTTCCCCCTGCTCCAGGCTGCCCTCGAAGGAATAACCGATTTCCACGTTCCAGCGCCGGCCGTCGCGGAAATAGTTCTCGATCTGCTCCGGCAGATAGCTGACGTTGACCATGATTTCACGAATATCATGGGTGGCGAACATCTCGATCAGATATTCCATGATCGGCTTGCCGAGTACCGGCAACATCGGCTTTGGCATCTCAAAGGTCAAAGGGCGCATGCGCGTGCCCTCGCCGGCGGCCAGGATCATCCCCTTCATGGCCGTGATGGTAGAAAATCCCAGGTTTTTTGCACTCTTTTTATGGCCGGCCGGTGCGGTTGCTTTCCTTCCTGGTGGGTGGCGATCCGGAAAACAGGGAGAGGAATTCGCCGTAGCCCTCGCGTTTGAGGTCTGCGGCCGGCACAAAGCGCAAGGCGGCGGAATTGATGCAGTAGCGCAGGCCGGTCGGAGGCGGTCCGTCCGGGAAGACATGCCCGAGATGGGAATCGGCATGCCTGCTCCGGACCTCGATGCGTGTCATCCACAGCCTGCGGTCTTCCCTCGTCACGATGTTTTGCGACACCAGCGGCCGTGTGAAGCTGGGCCAGCCGGTGCCGGAATCAAATTTGTCGGTGGAAGAAAACAGCGGCTCGCCGGAAACGACGTCCACGTAGATGCCCGGTGCGTGGTTGTTCCACCAGGCGTTGTGAAAGGGCTGTTCGGTGCCGTCTCTGCGCACCACATCGAATTGCAATGGGGTCAGGCGCTTTTTCAACTCGGCATCGGAGGGACGGCGCCAGTCCGGATCGGCGGCCAGATTTCCGGCCAGGATGGGGCCCTCAGGAAGCATGATGCACCCCAACAAAAACAGACAACGTATCAGGCGGGCGAGTCTCATCTCGTCCTTTTGTCCGACACACCAACTCCATGATTACATCCTTGCGGTTCCTTCCCGCCATGCGCGGCCGTTCCTTCGCCTCCAACATTCAGGACTTCGCTTCCGGTTCACTACCGCGATGTCGGGATCCAATGGGGGTGATCACGAACTCACTGATACGGTAAAAGTGGTGAAAGACGTCGCATGACCAATTCTCACGCATCTCCTTCCCCTGTGCCCGAGCCGCTGTCGGTACAAGGCGGCCGAGGTCCTCCTTCCAGAAAGTGGCGAGGAATGGTTCCAACCATGTAAGAAGAAACCGTAACGGTGGCGTCCGATAGAGAAAATGAGCCGTGGGCCGTGGTGCGTATTCAACGATCATCAAGCGCCCATTCGGCGCCAGAACCCGGATTGCTTCGGCGATCGCCCGCTGGCGTGCGGAAGGCGGCATCTCATGCAACAAAAAGAAGATCAGGACGGTATCGAACACATCGTTGCGATATCCCAGGCATTCGGCATTCATGCGCGTCGCCAGCAAGCATCCAAGGGATGCGCATTTGTTGTCGATCAACCGCAATTGGATCGGTGCCACGTCCATGATGTGCAGGCAGCGGCCATGGAGCCTGTGCATCAATAGGGGAGTAAGCCGACCGTAAACGCAAGTCATTTGCAGCATCCTGCCCGTACCTTCGTTGGCCAACCGGGCCAGAGTGATGCGAGTCAGATTTCTATACTGTCCGAAGAGGATGAGATTGATGATTGGCTGATGATCGAAAAACCATACACCGGCATGCCACAGATAAGCCCACCAATAATGGCGCGCGAGATATTGGGGCATGCCATCGAGAAAACGTTTCCAGATGGGGAAGATCATCGGTTTCCGGCGAGCAGGCGGCGCATTTGTTCGGCATTCACCGGGGCGGCGGCATGGGTGTCGTTGTTGAAATACACCCACACCTCGTCGGGTGCGACCGCAAGCAGGCGCTCGGCCCACAGGCGGAGTTCCCCCTCGCTGTAGAGCTGCGCATACCATGGATCGCCGTGCAGGCGCAGATAGATGCGGCCGCGGCTGGCGACGATCTCCTGCGGCAGGCGCGGTGCGTGGACGGAGCAGAAGATCACATCGGCCTCCTCCAACGCATCGTAGACCGACGCCCGCCACCAGCTCGGATGCCGGAATTCCACAACGTTGCGAAACCCCGGACGCAACGCCTGCACGAGGCGCAAGAGATTTTCATCGCTGTAATGGAAGGAGGGAGGCATCTGGAACAGGAGGCAGCCGAGCTTGTCGGCGAGCGGCGCCACGACGTCGTAGAAATCCCCGAGCGGTCGGTCGCAGTTCCGGAAGCGCCGGATGTGGGTGATCAGACGCGGAGCCTTGACGGAATAGACAAAGCCTTGCGGTGCTTGCCGCTGCCAGCGCCCGACGCCGGACGTGGTCGGAAAACGGTAGAAACTGGCATTGATCTCCACGGTGTCGAAGTGCCCGGCATACCAGGAAAACCAGCGGTGCATGGGCAGATCTTCCGGATACCAGCGCCCCGCCCAACCGCGGTAGAAATAGCCCGAACAACCGACACGCACCCGCATTCAGCCCGACCTGCGGCGAAAGAGAAGAAACAGCCAGATTCCGCCCGCGATCAGCATGATCGAGGACAGCAACATGCCCATTGTCACCGGCCCGAACAGAAAGCCGAGTTGGGGATCGGGTTGGCGGAATTGCTCGCAGAAGATGCGCGCCACGCCGTAGCCGATGAGGAACAGGGCCACCCGCGATCCCTCCGGCCAGTTGCGCCTGCGGGTGAACCACAGCAGGCAGAACAGGGCGATTCCTTCCAGGGCCAGTTCGTAGAGTTGGCTCGGATGCCGCGGTTGCGGTCCGGCCTGCGGGAATACCATGCCCCAGGGCACGTCCGTGACCCTTCCCCACAGTTCACCGTTGATGAAGTTGCCCAACCGTCCCAACGCCAGGCCCAACGGCGCCGCCGTGAAGATGCGATCGGCCAGCATCAGAAATGGCAGGCGATGCCTGCGGCAGTACAGCCAGCCGGCCAGGAGCGGTCCCAGCATGCCGCCATGGAAGGACATGCCGCCGTGCCAAACGTAGAACACCTGCAGCGGATGCTGGAGATAAAACGGCAGGTTGTAGAACAGGACGTAGGCCACCCTGCCGCCGAGGATCACCCCCAGGATCAACCAGGTGGACAGGCCCTCGAATTGCTCGCTAGAGATGCGCGTGTTCCATTCGCCACGCTCGATCATCTGCCGCTTTGCCAACCAGTAGATGAGCACGAAGGCAAGCACATACATCAGGCCGTACCAGTGCACGGCCAGCGGTCCGATGCGCACGGCGACCGGGTCGAAATGAGGCCAGGTCAGCACTTCGCTCCTCGCAGTGGCTGGGTGAATACGTTCAACAACGCATTCCTTCGCAAAGAAAAGTGGTTGCAGGAGCATCGACTGCGCTCCTTTTGCGCCCGGATGCCCCCGAATCCCGGATCAGAAAGGATGCCACAGCAACAAGGCTCCGAATGCGATCCGATAGAGTCCGAACGAGACGAAGGTGAATCGCTCCAGAAAGCGCAGAAACAGGTGCATCACCGCCCAGGCCGCAAGGAAGGCCACGCCGAAGCCCGCCAGCAAGGGCGCGACATGAACGCCGGTGAAATCGTGCGCATGCTTGAGGAGATCGAAGCCGCTGGCGGCAGCCAGCACCGGCAGCGCCAGCAGGAAGGAGAACTCGGCGGCGGCCTTGCGGCTCAGGCCCACGAGCAAGGCGCCGATGATGGTGGCGCCGGCGCGGCTCGTGCCGGGAACGAGCGCCAGCACCTGGGCCAGTCCGATCCACAGGGCCTGCCGGTAACTCAGGTTCTCCATGCGGTCCACGACCGGGCTTTTGTGCCGCAGCCATCCCTCGACAAGCAGAAACACGAGGCCACCGATGATGAACATGGCCGCAACAATGTCCACCGAGAACAAGGCCTTGATCTGCTTGTGCAGCAGCAGGCCGACCGTCCCGATGGGAACGAACGCCAGCGCCACCTTCTTCCACAAATCGAGATGGGCGGGGGTCATCCTGTCGCGGTAGGAGGAGACGACGGCCAGGATGGCCGCCAACTGGATCATCACCTCGAAGGCCTTGTTGGCCTCGCTCTGCGGCAATCCCAGCCAGGAGGCTGCGACGATCATGTGGCCGGTCGAGGAGACGGGCAGAAATTCCGTGACCCCCTCCACCAGCGCCAGGATCAGGGCCTGAACGATGTTTATTTGCTCGCCCACGCCCGGCACTCTACGGTTTGGCCGTGGTTTGCCAATCACGGAATCGTTCATGGAGGCCGCCATGTGGAAAAAGCTGCTCGGGATCCTCGATGTTATCCGACGTCTTTTTGCAAACGCTCTTCTGCTCGCCGCTCTTGCAGCGGCGATCGCGCTCTGGATCGCAAGCCGCCCCGCCGTGCCCGAAAAAGGCGTGCTGGTGGTCAATCCCAAGGGCGCATTGGTCGAGGAAATTGCCGTTCCTGGACTCTCCTGGACTCCAACCCTGAGCAATCCGCAACAAACCCGGATGCACGATCTGTTGCGTGCCATCCATGCCGCCCGCGACGATGCGCGCATTCGCATGCTGGTGCTTGACCTCGGCGAACTCGCGCGCAATCCCCTGGCCAGGTTGCGTGCCTTCCGCCGCGCGATCGTCGATTTCAAGAAGAGCGGCAAAAAGGTCGTGGCGCTCGGCGACACCTACACGCAATCGCAGTACTATGTGGCCGCCGCCGCCGATCGCGTCTATTTGCATCCGATGGGCATGGTGATGCTCACGGGGCTGTCCGTGTACCGTCATTACATGAAGGACATGCTGGACAGGATGCGGGTGAAATTTCACCTCTTTCGGGCCGGAACCTACAAATCCGCTGCCGATCCCCTGGTGCGCAATCATATGTCCGATGCCGAGCGGAGCACAACCATGAAGCTGCTTTCGCAGCTGTGGACCCTGTACAAGGCCGATGTGGCGCGCATGCGGAAAATCCGACCTGCCCTCATCCAGTCCCTGCTGGATCACCCCGAGCGCTTTGCGAGGCGAACCCACGGAGATCTGGCGCAGCTTGCCCTGCGCCTGCATCTGGTGGATGCCTTGGCCGTCCGCAACGAGGTGCGCCGCAAGCTGGCGCAAGAACTGGGCACGCCTCGCCTGCGAACCATCGCCTTCAAAGAATATCTGCGTGCGCTGGGAGCGGAGAAGCCGGCGAGCGGCAGGCGCCAGGTCGGATTGTTGCTTGCCAGCGGTCCGATCCTGAGCGGCCAGCAACCGCCCGGGGCCGTCGGCAGTCTTTCCTTCGCGCGCCTCGTGCAAAGAGCTGTGAAGGATCCCCGCATCCGGGCCGTGGTGGTGCGAATCGACAGCCCCGGCGGCAGCGCCATTGCCTCCGAAAGCATTCTGCGCAGCCTGCGAGAGATCAAGAAGGCGGGGAAACCGCTGGTGGTTTCCATGAGTGCGGTCGCGGCCTCGGGCGGATATTGGATCGCCACCGCGGCCGACGAGATCTGGGCCGAGCCGGCGACGCTGACCGGCTCCATCGGTGTGTTCGGCCTGTTCCCGGATATAAGCGCCGGCCTGGAAGCGCTCGGTATTCATACCGATGGCGTGCAAACCACGCGCTCGGCCGACGCCCTGCGGCCCGATCGACCGCTTTCACCCGCCTTGGCCAAGGTCATTCAGATGAGCGTGGATCGCATGTATGCCTCCTTCCTGCAGCGGGTTGCAAGCGGACGGCACATCTCCCCATCCAAGGTCGAACGGATGGCCGGAGGCCGCGTATGGAGCGGTGCCGATGCCTTGCGGCTCGGTCTCGTCGATCATCTCGGCGGTCTTGATGCGGCGATCGCCGCCGCGGCACATCGCGCCGGTCTGGGCGACAATTACAGCGTGCGACGCATCCGCGTGCGCAGAAACTGGCGCGAGCTGCTGCTGGAAAACCTGGTCGGTGAAGCGCAAGAGGTGGCCGCGCGCCTGCACTTCGTTTCCATGCCGGAAATTGCGGCCGCAGGGTGCCGAACCGGTCTGGTCGAGGCCGGCCGCCTGCTTGCCCGCGGCGGCGGCATCTATGCCTGGTGCGATGTTCCGCCGCGCTAAGCCGTGAATTTCATGGAGGAGCGGATGCGAAGGTCGTTGATGGGTGATCGGTGACGGGAAAGGTCAGCCACCCATCCTCTCAGCTTACCCATCACCCATCAAAAAGGGCGGATCACGGCCTTTCTCAGTCCCTCTCTTTCCCTCCGTCCTCGATGCTCCATCCGAGCCGCTCTGGGGAGGAATGGCCAGTTTCTGCAACAAGCGCCGGATTCCCGTCGGCATGGCCACTTGCGACGGATCCCGGAACCACCTGCCGTGGCCGCGTGGCGTCTGCTCCGAAAAACAGGCATAGAGATGCAGGCGCCGGTGTGAAAGCTCGTGGATGAGGCTGGGCGATGTGGAAGGAGGCGCGGACAGTTCGCTGATCGGGGGCGTCCACAGCCCTCCCCAGATGCTGCCCTCCGGGCGCCGGGTGAGCCACATCCCCTTCCGCGGTCGCAGGTGCAGATGTACGCGCCAGTGGGTGTCCCGGGGGCGGTTGCGTCGCGTCGGCGGCCGGGATACCGCATGTGCCGAGCGGCAGTTCCACGCGACCGGAC